>NZ_JAEPRF010000016.1:0-129102 GCF_022501545.1 Macrococcus sp. PK | reverse complement strand
CTAAAATTATTTTAGCCCTATCTCATGTTTAAACTGCTTAATATATGATCTGGATACTTGTAGTTTCACATCTTTTGTTAACTTTACCTGATATGTGTTATTAAACCATTGTTCTGCTGATTTTATGTGGTTTTTATTAATAATATTTGAACGATGTATACGTATAAAGATATCTTCTGGCATTTTTTTCTCAAAAGCACTAAGCGGTTCATTAATCGTATATTCATTTTTTAAAGTGATGATATGTAACTTTCCTTCTTCAACGTACAATGCAATGATATCAAGCGTATTAATTACATATATTTTATCGTCTATCTGAATTGAAAGAGTTCCCGTGGACTGTTTCGTTCCTTCTGTATGATCTTTTTCTACGCTACTTCGAGCTTTTTCAAGTGCAACTTTTATTCTTTTCATTTCGAAAGGCTTTAATACATAATCGAGTGCATTTAATTCAAATGCTTTCACCGCAAAAGTATCATGTGCTGTTGCAAATACGATCAATGGTGGGGTTTTCATTCTATTAATCTTCTGTGCTAAATCAAGTCCGCTTTCATTGATGAGATTAATATCTAAAAATAATAAGTCATACGTATCTGCAAGTAGGGCTGTCAACGTTTCTTCAACCGAATCCGCTTCTTCTATATCGTGACTGTCATCAATCTTATTGATGAGATACATCAATTCATTGCGTGCTAACGGTTCATCATCGACGACTAATATTTTCATTATAATAACTCCTCTCTTTCATAAGGGATATGCGTGTAAAATTTCGTTCCATGCGCTCCAGTGATAAATTTCAATTTCGCATCACGATTATATAGTCCCACTAAACGCTTATTTAAATTTTCCAGTGCACTACCGGTACCAGATGTAGAGTTTACTTCAATAATTCCTATTTTATCTCTTTTATCCTTTGGAATACCATTTCCATTATCTTCTACAGAAATTTCAATTTCATCGATATCTTTTCTTACGACGACATCGATATTATTACCTGTTTTACGATTATGGAATGCGTGCTTAATCGCATTTTCCACAAGTATCTGAATGATAAATGGCGGTACTTGTGCATTGACACAATCTTCTGCTACATCGAAATGAATATTGAAGCGATTTGGAAATCTCGCCTGCTCTAAAGATAAATAAGCTTCGACTTGTTGAATTTCTTTCTCTATCGTAATGGTATTTTGTCTTGCACCTTGTAAATTAGATCTGAAAAAATTGCTCAAATTCAATAATAATTCACGCGCTTTTTCACTGTCTACCCGTATAAGCGCTGAAATTGTATTCATCGCATTAAAGAAGAAGTGTGGATTAACTTGAGCCTGCAAAGATTTAATTTCAGCATCTTTTAACAGCTTACTTTGCATTTCAATTTCACCTAATTCAATTTGACTAGAGAAGATATCCGCTAAACCTTCTGCCAAACGGCGTTCTACGTATGTAAGCTTCTTACTATCTGTAAAATATAGTTTCAAAGTGCCTACCACTTCCTGATTAACGTATAACGGAATAACAATGGCACCTTCTAACGGACAACCTGGATGCGTACAACCAATTTCTTCTGTTGTATGTGCTTCTTTTATCTCACCTGAGCGTATGACCTCTTTTGAAAGGTCTGTAATAATTTTCTTTTTCGGAACGTGATGATCGCTTGCTGCTCCAACATGCGCTAATATATCCGTTTTATTTGTGATTGAAACGGCAGACACTTTCATCAAATCTTTAATAATTTGAGCCGCTTCAGTTGCACTTGATTCATTTAATCCTAATCTGAAATAAGGTAAAGTTTGATTGGCTAGATTTAATACTTCATGTGTCTGTACAGCTTTCATATGCTGTTCTTGTTGTAATGTTGAAATAATAATAGATAAAAATATTGCAGTACCTAAACTGTTAATGAGTGTCATCGGTAAAATAATAAATGATACTAAATCCAGAGCATTATCAAAATTTGAAGCAAAGCTGATAATACATATCATTTGAATGAGCTCCATAACAATTCCAATAATCATCCCCTGAACAATCGTAGGATATTGATCGTTCTTTCTCGCTCTATGCCCAAAATAACCGGAGACTAAGCCGATAATAATTGAAGATATAACGTAAGTATATGCATCAACACCTCCAATTAAATATCTGGAAATTCCAGATACGATTCCTACAGTAAAACCGACAATCGGACCACCTACAAGTCCTGCTACACTAATTGTTAGTACACGTGTGTTGGCAATTGCAGCATCATCTGAGATTGTCCTGAATATTTGGCTGGATACTACATGATTATCTCGTATCTCAACACCCGTAAAGTTAGAGACAACAGCAAATAGACCAAAGATGATAATCAACTGTATTTGTGAAGATAATTTTTCGCGTTCGCTCATCACCATTTTAAAATGGGATATGTTCATTAATATATAGGCTACAAGTATAATTAATCCCACACGTTCAAGTAATAAAATAAATAATTCTAACATGAGTGTCCTCCTTATTCATCCACATTATAACCATAATCAAAACAAAAAGGATAGGTTTCCCTATCCTTATGATACATCTATTTTTCGACAACCTTTATAATTTCATCTGTAACCACTTTAACCATCGCTTTTATACCTGGGTATTCAAGGTGAATACCATCTGAGGCAAAATATTCAGGATGTCCCTGTGAAACTTTATACCAATCTATAATGTGTATATTTTTATATTTTTTTGAAAATCGATACATCTCTGCATTAACATGTGCTTCATAATCTTTCGGTACACGGGCAGTGACTAAAAATACTTGCGCTTTATCAAACTTTTTAAGGATCGTATTCATCTGGATATCCTCAAAATCACCATTTGTACCTAAATAGAGAACAACAACGGCATCTTTTCTATTAAAATCTGTATATTTATCTGCCACTGGAATTGCCTTATAAATATTACGACCAACTTCACCATCAATTGTCGCATTCGGGAATACTTTTCTAATTTGATAATCAATATCGACAAGTACTGAATCGCCAATAAAAAGTGGTGCGTAAGGATAAACTTGCGTAATTTCAGGCGTTGGTTCTGACGCATCATCTATTTGCAAAGGTGAAATGCGTTTTATAGCTGGTGCAATTGATTTTGTTTGTGTAACTACAATCTTTTCATTATTTTGCGACTCTGCTTTCACAGTTTTAATTAAATATGGTGTTGAAACCAGTAAATATAAACTTAGCAATAATGTTATAAATGCTTTTAATGATTTCACATCTACAAAAGCTTTTAACCCTTTTTTTCTAAATGGCTGTTCAATCAATTGATAACTGAATATCGCCATAATCATTGTAAGAATGATAGAAATCACATGTACATACCATGGTATCTGTCCTTGTATAAAATGAGATTGCATCAACACGATAATAGGGTAGTGCCATAAATATAAACTATATGAATATCGACCAATCCACGTTAACACAGGTAAACTTAAAAATTTCGACATCCATGTATTAGGGTGAACACTAGACATAATAAATAACAAAGTGAATATTCCTAAGATGTATAAGCCACCTTGAAATACTGATGCACTATGCTCTGTAAACAGAAAGAATGATCGTACTAAAAAGATTGCGCCAACTAATCCTATCATTTCGATAACCCAAACGATTACTTTTGGTGGATTTTTCTTCAATTTATAGGCTGGCCATATCAGTGCCAGCATTGCACCTAACAATAATGTCTGAAGGCGAGTATCAGTGCCAAAATATATACGTGAAATGCTCTTTGAAGGGTCATACAACATCCACATTATAGTCATAGAAACCAATGACACAATTAAAAATACAATAAATATATTAGATTTTTTCTTAAAAACTTTAAATAACATCAATAAAATGAAGGGGAATAAGAGATAAAATTGCTCTTCGATAGCTAGAGACCACAAATGTTTCAATGGACGCGGTTCGAGGCTCTGAAAATAATCCAGACCATCAAAAATGTACCACCAATTTGAAACATATAATAACGCTGCATACATATCTTTTTTCATTTGAAACAACAACGCTCGATCAAAGAAAATAATATACTGTATGACGATAAACATCATAAACAAAACTGGAGGTAATAGACGTTTAATACGTTTATACCAGAAATGGGCTAAGTTGATAGATTGATTCGCTTCGTATTCTTTAATTAGCAATGTGGTAATCAAATATCCTGAAATAATAAAAAATGTATCTACACCTAGAAATCCTCCTGGCAACCATTTCGGATTAAGATGAAATATGATAATCGCAATCACTGCAATTGCACGCATGCCGTCTAAACCAGGAAAGTATTGTTTATTCATTGTAAAACTGACCACCTTTTTAACATAAACGTAACATAAATGAAATACTTTATTAATAATACAATTATTTCTATAAATTTACAACCCAAATTATGTTGTAATATGTTTAAATTTGTCATATTTTCAACTTTCACTATAACATATTTTCACTCCAACCAAAAAAACTACAGCCCTAATATTTTAAATAAAAGGACTGTAGCAATGACGTTTAATCATTAATATTACCATTTCTGATAATTTCGCCGTCTTCATCATATTCTATTATCGTACCATCTTTATATACATCAAACGAACCGACAATCTCTCCATTTTCATCGAATATACCAAAGCCATATTTACCATTTTCATAAACTGGCGTTCTATATTCATAACGACCATAATCAAAACCTACACCACTCCATGTTTCAGCTAAACTTTGAACGTTCTCTCTTGTTACAGTAATTTGTTCTGATGCATCTTCTTCATCTGACGTTCTGACGATAATCGTTTCTTTTGCAGGTTCTTGTGTAAGTTCACTCGTATCAAATATTAAATCAATATCCGCTGGATTGTCACTAGATGCTGATGGCGTTTCAATTTCTTTATTTGTGACTAATGTTTGGTTGCCCGCTTCTCCTTCAGCATAAATCTTCAGTTTTTTTCCAGCTAAAAATGGACCAAATACATTGTCACCGTTCACATCAAAATCCATTTCTTCATTATTAACATAGACCATCACTGAATCTTTATCTACAGCTTCTGGAATTTCAACATTTGTTTTGATATAAGCCACATCAAAACTTTCTTGAGCATCATCACTTTCTGACATATTGATCAGCAGTTTACCTTGAACTTCACCATTTATCGCAGTTTTTGTTGCGTCTAATTCATAATTGCCAAGCGGAAAATTTCCTAATCTTTCTCTTGAATTTAATGTCGGTGTATAGTCCTGCTCCTCACCATTCACTTTGATCACAATCTTTTTACCATCTTTTCCGGTTAAATAAATCGGTACTTCCGGAACTTTAAATGAGAAATTTTTAAACATACCAAATTTCTTTTTGTCTGATGCAATTTGTATTGCATCTTTACCACCTACATTGACCATACTGTCAGGCTGTTTATTATCGATCATTTGTTCTGTCGTAGTAACAAGTTTTTCACCAAACTTTTCTGTATCACCACTTGCGGCAATATAATGAGCAAAAGCTTCTGCTTCACTTTCTGACAAATTCTTATCACCGACACTTAAAATAGATGATAATTTATTATAATCTTTATCTATTAATGCCTGTTTTATTTCTTCAGATTGATTAACTGGTGAAAATTTATGTTCAAAGAACTTATACAAACCAAATAGTAATGCAAGTAAAGCAAGTAATCCGATTAGTAAAGGTAATCTTGACTTCCCTTTACTTTTTTTAACTGGTTTTTCTACAGGCTGCTTCTGCTTTCTTTCATAAACTAATTTCTCATCACTAGGCACACGTCTCTCCTGGACAGCATCTTCCGGAAACTTCGTTCCACAATTCGTACATACTTTAACGTGATCTTTTACTTCTGCGCCACAATTTCTACAAATTTTCATTGGATTCCCTCTAATCTTTATAATTTAAATGTATTATCTAACAAATGTCTTAAATTTAATTGTGGACGTTCACGTGCGTCTATTACCTCAATAATTTCTCTGTTCGATTTGGGTTGATGGTAATGTACATAACAGTTAATCATGCCACTTTGATTCTTCTCTTTTTCATTTAACCACTTATTTAATTCCTGCTGATTCATAAAAATGCCTTCAATGCCATTTGATTGTTCAGTGACATATTCAGATTTCGAATCAATTTTTACACACATTGCATAATAATCATAACTTGAAAATATTTCATCATTGCCTTTGTGCCAGGCAGATACGCGTTTTGGATTAATTTCTTCTGTAGTATTAAGAAACTCATAATCTCTTGATGTACTGACATATACTGTGTACGTCTGATTGTTTAACTTGCAAGTTAGAACGTTATATTTCAAATGTATAAATTCAATGTTAGGATGCGACTTTATCAACTTTTCTTTTACAAAATTTATCATTTCAGTTCGTTTAAAAGAACGAGATTTTGTTTTCGTATCTCCGTGGAGATTATTAACATAATGCATCGCTTTTTGTTCGTTAGAAACATTAAAATCAAATTGTTCATTTTTTAACTGCTGATAAACAGAAATAATATCCATCTTGTCGGCACTTGTTAAGAATTCGACTTCATCGATTGATCCATTTGTAAATATTATCGCTCGTGCAATACTTTGTTTGTAATCATCCTCATAAATTTCAGGTAAACTTTGTTGTAACGACTTCAACTTCAAATAGAGTTCTATTGTCCTCATTGACTCACCTCTTAATTGGTAATATATATTATTAATAGCGTTTTTATCCTTAATATAATTATACCACCCATAAATTAAATGTGGAATAACACTCGAATACCGTTAATTTTAGTTATTTTGATAATTTATTGAATTATTTTCAAAATAATTAACACCTTAATTGCAATTAAAAGCTAAAATAATAATTGTAAATTAAAAATAATTAATAAAATTAAAAATAATTAATAAAATTAAAAACCACCGATTCAAAGGAATCGGTGACTTTAATTTAGTAATTATTATTAAAATTTCTTTTAAATTAGAAAGTTTTTGCTAAAATTTCAGCTTTTTCAATTGCTGCATCTTTGATTGATTCTGCTTGTTCTGGTTGTGCGTTATGACCTTCAATGATAATTTCTTCAACGCTTGGAATACCGAAGAAACCTAAAATTGTTTGTAAGTAACGGTTACCCATTTCGAAGTTTGCTGCTGGACCTTCTGAATAGTAACCACCACGTGCTTGAACGATAACCGCTTTCTTATCTGTAAGTAATCCAACTGGACCTTCAGCAGTGTATTTGAATGCTTTTCCAGCTACTGCTACTGCATCAATATAAGCTTTAACAATTGCCGGGAATGACAAGTTCCACATTGGCGTAACGAATACATATTTGTCTGCCGCAGCAAATTCGTCACTTAATTCATTTAAACGTGCAACTTTTTGTTGCTCAGTTTCAGTTAAAGTTTCGAAAGCTTCTCCTGATTGTAATTTACCCCAACCAGCAAATACTTCTTTATCAATTAGCGGGATAAATGTTTCATATAAATCAATATGTTTAACTTCGTGATCTGGATGAGCTGTTTTGTAACTTTCAATAAATGCTTTCCCTGTAGCCATTGAGAATGAAACTGTTTCATCATTAGGATGTCCTGTAATGTATAATACTTTAGTCATGTGTAAAAACTCTTCTTTCGTGTGTTTTTTAGTTTAATTTTTATACTCGATATAATTATTATATTATATTTTGTAAATTAGTCAACTAGAATGTTTATTCATTCAAAATAAAAACCAAGGAAAATATTCCTCGGTTCTTACTACATTATTTTCTCCAGAAAGTATCAACATCTTTTTTATCTTCTATATTATACTTAATCATTGCTTTCAATAAATCATAATCGATTTCCTGGTCCCACTTTACTTTGAAAAGACCTGCAGTTTGAGCGTATCCAGCTTCTGCTATCTTATCTTTAAAATGCGCCATCGTTTGATTTTCCGGTGCTATTGAAATATGCGCTTTTGCTGTACTGACACCCAGTATAAACGTGCCGTGATCTGAATACATCGGTGTATTCCATTTATATTCACGTTGTAATTCCGGAAAATTTGTCTCAATCCATTCAAATAAATCCTGAATCTTACCGAGATGATTGATGTTTGTTAGTTTGTCAAAGAACGGCTCAAATTTATGCATAACTACCTCCATAATCATTTATTTTAATTGTAGCATATCTTCAAATGTCCAGTCTTTATCAGTCAGTACCTGTTTATAAAATGGATCTTTGCCAATTAATTTTATATGATCTCCAATCGCCTCAACTTCATCTAAGTGATGCGTCGTTAAAATAATGAGTTTACTTTGTTTCAGCTGATTAATCAGTCGATGAATGTCATATCTCGATTTCAAATCAATACCAACAGTAGGTTCATCCAAAATAATTATATCTGGATTTCCAAGTAAGCCGATTAACATGTTCACTTTACGTTTCGTCCCTCCAGATAGTGATTGAACTTTCGCCTTATCTTCGCGAATATTTAAAGCATCTTTATAAGTATTTAATAGATTATCATCGATAGGAGAAGAATACAAACCTTTAAAGAACTTTATATTATCACGCACTGATAAATGTTCAAATAAAGCGATGTCCTGAGGTATGTAGCCTAAACCATTCTTTAAAGATTTATGACTTAGGTCCTCACCAAAATAAATAATTTCTCCTGCATCTTGCGTTTCCAGCTTTGCAATCATTCGTAACAATGTTGATTTCCCAGCGCCATTCTCACCTAACAGGATTGTTACAGCCCTATCTTCAAAAGTTGTGTTCAACTGATTAAAAATTTCTTTTTTCCCATATCGCTTAGTTAAGTTTTTAACTTCTATCATATACTTCCTCCTATCGATAACAGCATATAGACGGTCACAATCATCAATGTGAAAGTAGTCGTCATAAATAGACGATGACTTGTTGTATTGACTTTAAAGAGTAATAAACTTAATACGAATTCATAAATAAGTGTGAATAACAAGCATACAAAATAAAACTTTATACTCATCATTTGATTCATGAACAATGCTGCAAAGATAATTGATAACATGATTATGAAAACGTGAACCATGATATACGTTATATGTAAATAATACTTTGTCTTGTCAAACATATACATGCGTTCAAGTGCTGCGTCCTGCTTTAAATGATAATGAAGTATCACTTGTATAGATGATACAAATAAAATAAGCGCGAATATTGTACTTAAAGAAATTGATTCATCTTGTGATTTTGAAACTACAATTTGTTTCATACGACTTTCCGGTGTTTTCTGATAATACATCTTCTTAACTTCTTCAATATTTACTTGCTTCTCTTTATCAATATGATATTTCACGATATAAGGAATCTGAGCTTCAAATAATGTTTTACTTACTATTTCCTGGGCAATAGCCCCAATAAAATCATCACGATAATAAAGTATAATCGTATCTCTTAAAGATTGTTGCTTTAATGCTTCATTAAAACCTTCAGGAATTGATAAACTTAACACCGCTTCTTTAGTTTTCACATGATCTTCTATAAAACTTTCTTCATCACCAATTATTTTAACAGTCATATCATGATTGCTTTTAAGCATGGCAATCAACGCCTCTGATGATTGAGAATGATCTAAGTCCTGCACAGCTATCGGCATTTTAAACACTGCATTCATTTTTTGTTGCACTATAAAACAAGTGAGTAGTATACCAGCAATCAGCAATGACAATAATAAATATGATTTCCATTGTTTTTGCACTACGAGGTATAAGATAGATTTCATCGTCTATACCTCCATATCAGTTGTAACATCAATAGACTTATCAATATAATACATATCCAATAGAACAGAATAGGAGTCTTTATAAAATAGTTATTCAATATCAATTCCAGTACTTTATTAAAAATATGACTAAACGGTTGATGATACAATATACCGCCTAATACATCCTTAAAATATATCGAAGGGATTGTTGCTCCGGAAAATAAAATGATAAGACCCGTTATCATTACTTTAAGAATCAATTGAAACGATTCATTATTAACGAGTTCAATAAGCATCATCACCACAAATATCATTATGAGATATAAGAATAAAATAATTAAAAGCGGTATTAGGTTATAACTTTCAAAAGATACATCTAAGTATTTTAATAAAACATACAATACTACTGCAGAAAATAAAAGTGTATACCATAAACTTATTAACCCGCGTGTCAATGTTAGTTTTTCATATGAAAAGTGAAACATTGATAGACGTTCTTTCAAAGCATGCGCCTGATTCATCTTCAAAATATTAAACAGTGATAAAAACAATACATAAACACTGATAAAATAAACTGAAATAGTATAATACTGATAGTTATCATAAAGTTTAACCGACTGCTCATCAAAGGCACCATTACGATTCAGACCCGTAAAAAGCATATCCGTCATCATCATTAACATCGCATCATCACTTGACTCAGGATATAATGCTTTATACGCTCCAGCGCCACCGATAGAAAGCATCAAACGACTATATACGGAATCCGTTAACTGATAGATGATAATACTCTCAAGCGATGTTTTATCGTATGTGTAAACAGAAATCGGTAATGCGCCTTGCTTGTAAAATGCCTCAGTCATTCCTTGATCGAACACGAAATAACCATCTAGATGATGATGCTTTAATTCATTATTGGCCTTAGTCGCTTCAAACTGCTTTAATTCAATATCGTTACCCATACTCTTTCCATCGCCAATTGCATCTAATATCAACTTCGTTTCTCTAGATTCATCTTCATCTACTAATCCAATCGAAAACTTATCGTCTTCCTGACTTTTCATCACAGATAATCCTATGAGTGTCGCAAACAATACAAAAAACAATACTAATATATAGACCAGTAAATACCACTTTTTCATAAGAAAAGAGTGATAAATGCTGAACAGTTGTAGTTTCACATTTATCACCCCTTATTTTTAATCAATAACCATTAACTTTATTAATTTAAATCTTTAGAAACGTCTTCAAAAATTTTATTAAAGTTCTCACTGATATCATCCTGCAATTGTTGAAGGTCACTATCAGACATTGTGCTTAAGTCTTTAGCACCGTCAGATTTCACTTTCACATCTTGCTTTAATTTTGTCACAGCATCAAGCATCAATTTAACCGGTTCATTTTGAACATTTACAGTAAATTCTGCTTTTTGCTTTTGTTCATTGTTCCCGATATCTGTTACTAAATCATTTGTATAATTTAATTTTAAATCTTGTCCAACTAATTGAGATAAATCGATTGTTCCTTTGTCAGTACGTTTATCACCATCTGTTTTAGAATCATTTACAAATGATATTTCTCTTGCACCATCTTGATTAATGACAATTTTGTAATCATCTTTATAATTTTCATCTTTTTTAGTTGAATCCCCTGTTAACACGAATGCATCTGGAGCATCTTTAGCAGAACCTTTGACCTCTAGTTTTAAATTGTCATCAACTTTTGTTAAAGCATCTAATTTAACTTCTTCTTCATTACTTGTCATCACCAAATTGCGTTTCATAATTTGTTTACCATCAACAAAGATTGTTGAGATTACTTTTGGAAACTCAGATTCTTTTTGATCTTTCACTTCTTTTAGTGCTTTATCTAACTCTTTATCGTAGTCTACACCTTGTGCTTGTTTTGTAAATAAATCTTTTAATTCTTTATCATCTTTTGCTTGTTCTAACATTGCAACGATGATTTTCTTTGTATCTTTTGGTTGTAACGTCATCGTTAATTTCTCTAAATTCTTCTCTTCATCAAAGATTTTCACTTTTTCTTTATCTTTTTTAAATTGATCGTCTTTGACATTATCAGCGAATGTTTTACTGTAACGCTCAATAATTTTATTCATATCTTCCTGAGAAAGTTGTGCGCCGCCTAAAAGGTTATTCAAGTTTAATGAATCATTTGTCATACCTTCAACTGAAGTTGGATCTCCAGTTAATTTTTCAAAAGTATCTTTAATTTTATCATTCGGAATGCTTAAGACATCATTTAACACTGGGGCAGAAAGGTATTGATTTTTGTTATCTGCCTGCCACGCAAACTCACCAAGTTTATTATCAGCAATCGTAGGTGTGATGCTTAAATTTGATAATTTATCTTTACTATTATGTGCTACATCAAATACGATATTTGATGAATCAATTACTGATTTTGAAATACCCATTTGTGATACAAATGCTTCCGGAATATCTGCACCTAACTTCATATTTACTGCATAATTATCATCCTGCATTTTCTCTTGGAATTTTGTTTCATTTTCAAAACGCTCATTGAAATAATCTTGCAACGACTCCATTGATTCTTTTTCACTTAAAAGATACGCATTTTTCGGTGTGTTCGTTAAAAAGTAATACGCCGCTGCTCCCCCGCCACCGACTAATAATACAAGTGCTGCTATGATTCCTAAGATCAACCCTTTTGACTTTTTCATACCATATCCTCCACTTTTGTATTTAATATCTCGCTCAATTTCATCATATCAAAATAGAAATCATTACGGAATACTTTTCACAAAATTAACCATAAATAATATTATTTACGAAAATTAGTTTACTTAGTAATGAAATTATGTAAAAACCACTTTGAATAAACATATTACAGTTAAAGATTAAATTTCATACTACATTCTTTCGTTACCTGCATTACTTAATCGAATTACTTTGAAATGTAATAGATAAGCACCAAGAGCCATCACAAATAAAGATAAAATAGCAATACGACTTGCTAACGGTCCATAATCTTTTAATAGTAGAGTAATCGTTCCATAAACAAAAGGTCCAAAAACTGCAGATAATTTACCACTCATTGAGAATAAACCAAAGAATTGTCCTTCGTGAGCTTCCGGTGAGAGTTCTATGATAAGCGTTCTAGAGATAACCCAGATAGAACCCATTGCAATTCCGAAAAGAATCGCACAAATATAAAATGCCGACTTAGGTAAAGGAATACTTGCAATAATAAGCGCAATCATTAATACTAGCGCGACATAATGCAACGCTTTTAAAGAACCTATTCTTTTAGCAATGTATCCAAATACAAAGGCACCTATTACACTGAAAATCGTTGCTATCATAAATATTTTAATAAATTCACTTGAAGTAAACCCTACTACAGTAGTGGCATACGGTTGCATCATACTTATGGCAGTCGCCAAAGCATCATTTAAGAAGAAATAAACAATTAAGAATACATATATTGCCGGTTCGTTCTTAGCAAGCTTATAAGTTTCTAAGACTTCTTTATAGCCTGATGTTAAGCTTGATTGAGATACATGTTGTTTCATCGTCTTTTTATTGCCATCTTTACCAAAGATAAAAATAGGTATGCTAAATACTAAAAATAAAATAGCGGTTGGAATAAACGTCTTTCCAGCATCTTCAGTACCTACAAAAGCCATTATCGTAAGCACACCAAATAATGTTCCCATATAGCCTAACGCTACTCCAAACCCAGATAATACTGAGTGATCTTCTTTTGGTGCTAAACTACTCATCATTGCATCGTAAAATACAAGACTCGAATTATACATAAATTTCGCAATCGTAAATAAGATAATAATCAGCAAAAATGAAACTGGAATGCCTAACATCTGTTGTTTAATATCCGCTTCATAAATATAGCCCATCAGAAAAGTACAAATAAACACTACTACAGTGAAGATGATAACCCATTGTTTCTTCTTTTGCGTTCTATCAATATATACTCCGTAAATCGGACTTAATACAATGAGAAGCAATGCTGCTACACTTGCTGAATAAGCAATCCAGGTTGATGATACCTGCTCAGTTACAGGATCAACGCCAAACTGTTCTGTTACAAATTGCGGAAAAAACAATGTCACGATATTTGCACTAAAAATTGTATTACTGAAATCATAGAGTGCCCAGCTAAAAATAGGTAACGACAATAATAGTTTAAGATCTTTCTTCATTAGTTGCTCCTTATGATATGTAATACTCATAGTTTAGCGATTGTTTTATGCAAATACCATAAATTTTCTGTTTCATTATTGTAAAGAAAAAGAAGTGAAGCAATATATTAAACCCTTCATTTAACTTTAAAATCCTGTAAATCCATTAATGCATAATGAATTTGATGATACCTCTCTAGTGGCTTTAAATCAATAAGTGAATGGTTAGTACCTCGTTCAAAGTATTTCGCGCAATTTTCAAAAGCAAGTAAATATTGTCCCATCATTTCATTATCTATTACAAACTGAGCGTCATCTTTGATAACACGCTGTAAAGAAAAATTAATTTGTTCTAATAAGTGAATGGCTGGATAATAATGTAGCACCTGTTGTTTATTATTAGAAATTTCACCATATGCATTTGTATAAGTCATTCTGACATTCGCGACATTTAAATAAAGTTTAAACATATCTTGATAACGATCTCGTATTGCATAATGATTCTGTGAAAAAAGATAATGGAAAGTTGCTGCCTCTACGTGAATTAAATCTGCAATGAACTTCGGAAGCTTCTCACTTGCAGTTGTTCTACCAAGAGTTAGCACACCAAGAACTGCAATGATGACCCCTATAACAACATCTATTATCCTTAAATATGCAAAAGAATATGAAATATGCCCAGCTGCGATACCTGACATAAGCAACACTTGTGTTGTAATTGAAATCATTGCGAGTGCATAGTTTGATCCAACAAAAACTTCATTGATACCTCCAGCTATAGCAATAATAATCGCTACAATAAGTAAATCAGGATTTATACTGATAATTATAGCTGCCACTATGATCCCTAAGAGTGTGCCGATAAATCTGGCACCAGCGCGTTGCAGACTTGTGACAGTTGTATTACCGATTAGTATTGAATGTACAGTCAAAGCCACCCAGTACGGGCGATCGATATGAAATAATAATGCTATGAATATGGCTAAACCCATTATCACAGCATATTTTATTGTCATCATGAATACACTTGATTCTGGTGTGATATTTGATAATAATCTACGCATGAAATATGGGCGACTATTCTCACTTTTATAGTTAATCTGTTCGACCGGTGCAAAAAGAATTTCTTCTACTTTATACAAATTGTTTTCCAAATTTCTAAATTCTTCTGAAAGTTTAACTGCTTTATTCCAACTTGGTTTGGTCGTCTTATCGTCTGTTACCATATCAACGATATAATTCATCATTTCTATTAAAATACCTGGGATAGGACGAATATTCTTTAAATGTAAATCTAATATTTCTGAATAAATCCCCTCAGCCAAGTGATGTAATAATAAAGTACGTTCATATTCTCCACCATCTTTACTGAAAGCAGGACGCGCTGCATAAAGCGCATCGTTTGAAGCCATTAAGGAGCGCACTGCTGTCTTATGTGCTTCATTAAAAGCAACGTTATCATAGAATGCTTTTAATAACTTTTGCAGCATAAGATAATCACTAATTACAATTTCACGTTCATAATTTCTATCAAATAACTTACTATGTATTGAAATAACTACAATTGTAATTAGACCACCTATTACAACCAGCACCGCTCGATTTAAAAATAATTCTGGTGCATGTGGCATAATTGACGATAGTCCATATGCCACTAAAAAGAAAGTAGAACTAGGACCTTTAATTTCGAGCGCATTACATACGTAATACGGTATTACTGTAAATCCAAATAATAAAAAACCGAATAAAACCATATTACCAGCCGTAATCGTACCGAGAGCCATTGCAAAAGCTAATGTTAAAGTGGCAATCGTTACTGTTTTTAATTTAGATTGTAAAGTTCCGCCAAATACATAGATATTAGATAATGTTCCAAGTGATATCAACAATCCTAATGGTAAATTATCAATGAAATAACCATATATCATAGGTATTAACATCAATATAAATTGAATGACGCCTTTCGAAACATTAATCTTATCGATATCAACATATATTAATGATTTGTAATAATGATACACTTATGCTCACCTGACTTAGTTTTATTTTTATACGATAACATTTTAACATGGAATATTTTTTTATAATGTTTATAACAATCATTTGAGTTCATATAAAGGTATAAAGATATAGGTATAATATAAACAGATAATAAGATAAAAAAATAAAAGACAAATAAAAAAATAACCACTATAAAGTGATTATTTCTGTTCTTTATACCACTCACTATTTTTATACTTCAGATGATACTTGGCATTTCTCATCATCAGATAAGCTTTACGCTTTACAGAACGATCTTTTGCATAAAATAATGGATTATAATATTGATGTTTGTGAATAAGTTGTTTAATTTCTTTACGTAATGATTTTTGTTTTACGTATTTTAATATAATATCTTTAGGTACTACCGTAAATAAATGTGTTGTATCTAAATATTTCACTGGATGGGATTGATTTAAAATTAAATCTTCTACATAACATCTCGCAATTGAATACCCTGTTTCTTTGACGTAAGAACTTGAACGGCCGGCACGTAAATTAACCTCGAAAAACTTGTATTTACCATCTCGATGATCATATTTTAAATCAAAGTTAGCAAATCCGGTATAATGCATACCTTCCATCATCTTAATCACTTTATCCATCAAATCTTTATCATATCTTGAAATGAGTGCTGTATAATTACCGATAGCTGTCATTGCAGGTTCTTGTAACAATACTTGTGCTAATGTAATCACTTGCGCTTTTCCATTTGAATCACCGTAATAAACGATATCCCACAAGTCCTGATCGCTTCCTTCAATAAATTCCTGAATAATAATATCCTCACGATAGCCATTATTATGAAGTAATTCAATCGTCTCATTAATTCCATCGTAATCATCAAGGACATAAATTTTCTGTTTCCCTTTAAACTTTAAATTAAAGTAAGCTGTGCCATCATCAACTTTAATAATTGCTGGGAATCTAATAGGTTCATTAAATGTTTCGATGGTAGCTAAATTAAAGTGGTATGTCGTAGGAATATCAATACCGTATGAAGCAACCGTCTCATAGAAATGTTTCTTATAATATAATTGGTTAAATAAATCTTGTGTCGGAAAATTAAAGGTAAAATCTTCTCTCAATTTTGCTTCATGTTTAATTAGCATCTTAACATATTCATCTGTCGTTGCGACAAGCAATAGTTTACGATTTTTCTTACGATATTTCTTTGCAATGCGCTCAAATGTTTCGATGAAAACTTTGTCATCATAAATCATTTTATCGATATAGTAATCGCTAATAAGACTAGAGAATTTTGTGAACGATAAATAGTCAGCTGCCACGATAACTGACTTTTTCTTATAATCTTTATGAAAACTTGCTGCTGCAGCATACGCATGTATGTTTGCACCCAAAATTATTGGGATAAAGTTAAATTTAGCCATGTTCATTATCCTTTATATAGTAGTTTTGTTCCAGACTTTCCAAGTTGCTTAATTCATTATATTTTTGTATGGTAATGAATGCAAGTATACATTCACCAAGTATTGTTAAAATACAAATATTTTCTTTAACATATTATAACATTATATTTTTAAAGCACATGACATTATTATTTGTTATCGTTCTAATAACCCTTTTCCCTGATAAATTTTCTCAGCATACTTTTCTATACGATTCCTTTTCGTCTCACTGCGTTTCGCTTTATTAATTTCAATGACGTACGCACGTTGGCGACCAGGTGTTAATTTATAAAACGCTTCTCTTAAACGTTCGTTCTCTTTAAATGCTTCTTCTAATTCGATAGGAATTTCTAATGGTCCATGTTCTTTTTTAGGAGGTTTTATCCCTGTTTTCTCAACTCGAATTGCTTCTTTAATATAAAAACGTATCATATCTGCTTTTTCTTCAATCTCTTCTACTGACGAAAAGCGTAGTTGACGATCAACTTGAACATGTTCCGTTTGTTGAATTAAAAGATTGTATTTATCTTCAAGCATTACTCCTTTATGAAATAATATAGCAACATATGATTTAAAGCCATGTATCAGTAACACATTTTTATCTTTCATTGTATAACAAGGATGCATCCATTTATAATCTTCTTCAAGATCAAATTCTCTTATAATCGATCTTAACAATTGATAAGCAACGTGCCATTGTGAAGTTTTATTAAAAAGTTTTTCAAGTTTTTGTTCTGTTGATAATTCCGTCATACGTTCTCCTCCAATACTTCTTTATTATAAACAATATCTATTTATATAGGGGAATTAAATTTAATGAATTTTCATTATTTAATTGTTCTTTGTTTTAAAAAAGAAGCAGCATCGCTACTCCTTTTCATTAATATCAAAACCATATTTTTGATACACTTTTTTACTTTGATTATTCTGTAAATACTGATAAAGTTCCTCAGTTTCTTTCTTATGTTTAGTGTCTTTTATTTTAGCAATTGGATATGTTATCGGCTCATGTAAATCATCTTGAATTTTGAGTGTATGCTTTATTTTATTTGTTGATTTGAGGTCTGATGTGTATACGATACCTGCTTCAGTATTATTGGTTTCTACATAGGTCAATACTTGACGTACGTCCTTCGTTAATACTAATTTTGATTTGACTTTTTGATATAGTTTTTTGTTTTCTAAGGTTTGTTTACCATATTCGCCTGCAGGTACTAATTCCGGATTGCCAAGTGCAATTTTTTTTATCTTTTCTTGTTGTAAATCATCAAGAGATGTTAGTTTCTCTTCTGTTATAAGCACGAGATGATTTTTCAGTAAAGACTTTGTATCCTCTTTATCTACAGCTTTATTTTTTACTAAATCATCAACTTTATCCTGTGCAGCTGAAAAGAATATGTCAACCGGAGCACCGGACATTATCTGTTGCGCTAATGCACCAGACGCACCATAATTAAATTTAATATCAACATGCTTGTGTTCGGCTTCATAAGATTTTTCGATATCATTTAATGCATTTTTTAAACTTGCTGCCGCTGAGACAGTAAGTATTACTTTTTCCTGTGACCTTCCTTGTTCTTTCTCTTGATTTACACAGCCACTAAGTAATATACAGACAATAAATATTAAAAATGTTTTCTTCATTATTTGCCTCCTAGAATTATTATGTATATTTTACCATATAAAAAAGACATACTACGTCATAACGTAATATGTCTTTTAACTTAAATCCGTCATTTAATTAATTTCTGATTAAATAATCAAACGCACTTAATGCTGCTGTTGCACCAGAACCCATAGAAATAATGATTTGTTTATATGTCTGATCTGTACAGTCCCCTGCCGCAAAAATACCTGGTACATTTGTAGCACCATTTTTATCAACGATAATTTCACCGCGGTTATTTCTAGCAACTAAGTCTCCAACAAATTCAGTGCTCGGTACTAAACCGATTTGAACAAATACGCCTTCCAGATCAAGCGTATGTTCTTCATTTGTATTGCGATCAACGTACGTCAACGCTTTTAACGTAGCATCTCCAGTTAATTCTTTTGTTGCAGCTGATTTAATAATCTCAGCATTATTTAATGATGCTAAACGATCTTGTAGTACTTTATCTGCACGTAATTCTTCACCAAACTCTAGTAATGTAACATGTTTAACAATACCTGCTAAATCAATTGCTGCTTCAACACCTGAGTTACCGCCGCCTACAACTGCAACGCGCTTACCTTCAAATAATGGACCATCACAGTGCGGACAATATGCCACACCTTTTGTTTGATATTCAGCTTCTCCTGGCACGTTCATGTTACGCCATTTTGCACCTGTTCCGATAATTAATGTTTTAGATGTTAGTTTACCGCCATTCTCTAAAGTAACATGTACTAACTCATCAATTTTTTCTAACTTTTCAACACGAACAGCATTCATTACATCGATATCATAACTGTTAATATGTTCTTTTAAGTTTTGCGAGAATTCTGGTCCAGTCGTTTCTTTTACTGTAATAAAGTTTTCAATACCAGCAGTATCATTAACTTGACCACCGATACGTTCAGCCACAATACCTGTACGTAAACCTTTACGTGCTGCATAAATTGCTGCACTACCACTCGCGGGTCCGCCACCGATTACTAATACATCAAATGTTTCTTTTGCATCAAATTCAGAAGCATCTGCTCCACCACCAAGTTTACCGATAATCTCTTCAACAGTCGCTTTACCGCTACTAAATTCTTCACCATCTAAGAACATTGTAGGAACAGCCATAATATCTTTAGATTCTTCTCTAAATGCTGCACCATCAATCATTGTATGTGTAATATTTGGATTTAATACCGCCATCATATTTAAAGCTTGTACAACATCTGGACATTTCGTACAAGTTAAGCTAATGAATGTCTCAAAGTTAAAAGGTCCTTCTAACTTTTTAATTTGATCAATAACAGATTGATCTGCTTTAGGTGCACGACCACTTACTTGTAATAAAGCTAAGACTAGAGAAGTGAATTCGTGTCCAAGTGGTACACCGGCAAATGTAATACGTGCTTCTTCACCAGGACGTGCTAATGTGAAGCTGGGTGTACGTTTCAAAGGTGCTTCTTTTAAAGTGATACGTGAAGACATCTCTTTGATTTGAGTGAGTAAGTCCATCATATCTTTACTTGTTTTATCATCTCCAGCACTCGCTGTAATTACAACGTCGCCCTCCATTAACTCTAAATATTGAGCTAATTGTTGCTTTAATGTATCGTTTAACATTACATTTCCTCCTTTAAAGGATAAATTTCTATATTTTATTACAATAGATACCACAACGCAAAAATTTGCGTTGTGGCAGTCTTTTAATATTTATTTATTGTTGATTAAATTAGATTTTACCAACTAAGTCTAAACCAGGTGTTAAAGTTTCTCCGCTTTCTTTCCATTTTGCAGGACAAACTTCACCATCATGGCTAGCTACATATTGAGCAGCTTTAACTTTGTCTACTAATACTGAAGCATCACGACCAATTCCATCATTGTTGATTTCCATTGTTTGAACAACACCATCTGGATCGATTAAGAATGTCGCACGTTGTGCAAGGCCTGCTTCTTCATCTAACACATCAAAGTTGTTAGCAATAACGTGAGATGGATCACCAATCATTGTATATTGAATTTTGCTGATAGCTTCTGAATGATCATGCCATGCTTTATGTGTAAAGTGCGTATCACATGATACAGAATATACGTTAACTCCTAAACCTTGTAACGTTTCATATTGATCTTGTAAATCTTCTAATTCAGTTGGACAAACGAAAGTGAAATCTGCTGGGTAGAAGCATACGATATTCCAGCTACCTTTCATTGATTCATTTGATACTTCAACAAACGCATCTGATTTTGGATCATAAGCATTCGCAGTAAATGGTAAGATTTCTTTGTTAATTAATGACATGTGTAATTCCTCCTGAGAATTTAAATAAGTTATTTTAGACAGCCCCTAGATTAGAATAATTCTAATCTCTACAAAACTTATTATTACATGATGCTCGTTTTAAGTCAACCAACTCAAACTTTAAAATTGTGAAAAATATTTGACGTATTATTTAATATTTTTTTGAATAAAAATAGTTACTGTATTTAAATGGCATAAAGATTACTTTTTTCAATATCAATTACAGTAACTTATTCTCATTTACTTGAGCATTAAAGTAACAAACACAGCCAGTATAACTAGCGGAATAACATAGCGCAGCAAGAATGCCCAAAGTTTAAATAGCCCTCGATATTTTTCATCCATTAATTCCTGCTTTGCAATTACAGCATCTAGTTTGTAACCCGCAAATAACGCATAACATAATGCTCCAATCGGTAACATAATATTCGAAACTAAATAATCCATATTATCAAAGAATGTTCCCGCTAAAAACTTCACCTGGCTTAAAGTACCATTCGATAATGCAGAAGGTATACATAAAATAAACAATAGTAATGCGATTACATACACATATTTTTTTCGTTTCTTTTCTTCATTTTTAATTGCATTTGAAACATTAATTTCAATTAAAGAGATAGATGAAGTAATAGTTGCAAAAAAGAATAGCGATAAAAATATAAGATAAAAGATACTGCCGAACGGCAACTGATCGAATACATACGGTAAAACGATAAACAATAAACCCGGACCTTGCGTATTATCAATACCTAGTGAGGCAGTCGCTGGAAATATTGCAAGTCCTGCTAGTATCGTAACCAGTATATTTAAACCTACAACAGAAAAGGCAGATTGGACAATGTCCGTCTTCTTATCTAAATACGATGCATATGTTAACATGCCACCAAACCCTACTGAAAGCGAAAAGAATGATTGACCTAAAGCAAAAAGTACGCCTTCTGCATTCAGTGAATTAAAATCAGGTTTCAGAAAATATACAACACCATCCATTGCATTTGGAAGCGTTAAAGAACGAATGATAATCACAATAAATGCAATAAACAACATAGGCATCATGATTTTTGAAGCTTTTTCAATCCCATCTTGAATACCACGGGAAACAATTATCGCAGTAAGAAAAATAAATAATGCAGCGCCAAGTATTGCATATATCGGGTTACTAATCAATTGACCAAATAATCCCTCGTAATTCTTCGTGTGTTGATTTGTAACTATTACATAAACAGTCCTCATCATATAGAGTAAAATCCATCCACCAATTACACTATAAAAACTAAGTAAGAAGAAAACACCAACATTACCGATATGACCGATTAGGTTAAAATATTTATTACCAGTAATTTTTCCGAATACCTCTGTGCTATACGTCTTTCCATGTTTACCTATTACAAATTCTGCTAGTAATAACGGCATACCTATAAATAATGTGAATATCATGAACAATACTAAAAATGCTGCACCACCATTATCAGCCATGACATACGGGAATTTCCACATCGCACCAAGTCCTATCGCCGAACCTGCACTTGCTAATATAAATCCAATTTTCGATCCCCAAACAGTTCTTTTTTCCATGTGTAATCCCTCACTTCATATAATTTTTTAAACAAAAAAGAGGCCAATGCACATGCATTGACCTCAAAAAAGAGACCTTATGCATACGCAACCGGCCTCAAGTAACGCGAATGAAGCCGCCATAGACACTTATATCTATGACGGGCATAAATATAAGTTATGACAGCTGCCACCACATATTTAATTTTGCACTGTTCTGTACAAAAGTCTTCATTCTAAATTACCTCACTTGTTTAAGATTACTGATAATTCTATCAGTATATTGTTTATGCGTCAAACAAATCTATTTAACGTACATCTGTTATATGCGTTATCGGAAAATACATTGCCAATAAATAAGCACTTACAACCATTATCAAAAAGACAGCTATCAATAAAATATCCCGATAGCTAAATGGCACATGGTAATAGTAAGTTCTAGTACCATTATGGAATCCTTTTTTCTCCATTGCAACAGACAGACGATGTGCACGTCTAATATTTTGACTTAATAGCGGGATAATCAAATGCTTTATGCGATTCAATCCTCTGTATTGGCTCGAATCTATAACGTGATAACGCATTTTCAATGCATTGCGTAATTGGAAGAATGACTCAAACATCATCGGCACCATACGGATTGCTGCCATAAAGGCATAGGCATATTTAGGTTTCACCTTTAAATGTTGCATCAAACTATAGAATACTTTTACAATTTCACTTGTAAACGCAATACTTAAACCAAAGAAACTGACTGTAATTGTTCTAAGTGATAAATGTATTCCTCTATATAAACTTTCTTCTGTAATATGCACGATGCCCCATTGAAATAGCGTAGTACTGCCGTCACCATAGAAAATCATAAATAATGACGAAGTGAAACTAAATAATATCATTACACTTACAAAAGCCGTAATAAGTTTCAAACGCACACCACTCAATCCAATCATAAAGATAAACATAATAATCGCTAGATATAGCATCCAGTCAAAATGATGAATGAATATGACAAGTGCAAATAGTAAGACTCCTAATATCAACTTAGTAATCACATTTACATGATCCATAAATGTATGATAAATCTTAAACTGTTCGTACATTATCACCCCTCCTCATTTCAGAAAGTATGCCATCCTGAATGCGTAACACGGTAGAAGGGTATCGCTTTATGATTTCGTCATCATGCGTCACCATAATAATCGTCTGACCGGATTGCACACGTGCTTTAAATAACTCAATTAGTTCGAACGTATTATGACTATCGAGACCAAATGTCGGTTCATCTAGTAACACAATATCAGCTTTTGTACTTAATGCCGTCGCAACACTCAATCTTCTCTTTTGTCCCATAGAAAGTTCAAAAGGATGACGATCTTTTAGATGGTACAGATTTAATTGCTTTAATAAATTTGATGTACGTTCCCCAGCTCGGCTTTTATCTAAAAATTGAAAGTTAAAGAAGATTTCATCGTATACACTACCTTGAATAAATTGCAGTTCAGGATTTTGATAGACGAGGTACATATTACGTGCTGCATCTTTTACTTTCTTCAAAGTTTTATCATCGTATTGCATCAAACCTTTATACGGGATAAGCTGCATCAAAGATTCTAATAACGTTGTTTTTCCTGTTCCGTTCTTTCCAGTAATCGCAATCCATTCATGACTGCTAACGACAAGTTTATCAATATGATACAACGTCTTTTCTTTACGTTTTACTGCCACATCTTTTAACACGAGTTCAAATTCATTTGACATATGCTCATAATGCAATGGTTTTGGTGCACACTTATATGCATTAGGATGCCATACACCATACTGGTTCAATAAATCTTCATGTTGCTCAAGAATAATTTGTGGTGTGCCTTGTGTAACCAACTTACCATCAGCATCCATCAGAATAATACGATCAACATATCGCCAGATATGCTCAACTTTATGTTCTACGATAAGTACTGTCTTATCCTGCCATAAATCGATCATCAATTCCCATAAATGCTTTGTTGCATCGCTATCGAGCATCGCTGTAGGTTCATCTAAAAACCACGTATCAGCATTCTGCAGCAATGACCCTGCGATTGCGAGTTTCTGTTTCATACCACCACTAAGTTGATTGATTGGTTGCGAAGGTTCAACATCCAGTCCTACTTTAATCAAAACATCATTAATTAATTGATTCATTTGCGATTTATCAACATTTTGATTTTCCAGAATAAAAGCTAGTTCTTCATATACTTTCGGCATACAAAATTGACTGTCTGGATCCTGAAATATAACACTAGCATTCATGTCGCGTTCTAACACATCATATTTCATCGGTAAATCGATCAACTCAGGGACGATGCCACTTAGTACGTTCAACAATGTGCTCTTTCCAGAACCTGAAGGTCCGAGCAATAATACTTTTTCTTTCTCTGCTATCGTAATATCGATACCGTCAAATATCTTTTCTGTTTCACCGGGATATTTCAATCTTAAATTTCTAAAAGATAACATCATCTATAAACTATCGTAATCTGATTGAGTTGATGTTCTGAATAGCTTCGTTACACCAGTCTGATCCAATGTTTTAACAATTAAATATGACAACACCCCGGTTACTAATGCGCCACTAATCAAACGCATTATAATATAAAGCAGCACGTTCCATCCTGCTACTTCAGACATATATCCATAGAAATACTCAACTGGCAGACTTATAATTGCAGCTGCAACACCCGCTAATATACACACCATCATGCTACGTGATTGATATTTGAATAACATAAATACAAATTCACATGCCAAACCTTGTAAAAATGCAAAAACAAACGTCGGAATATCAAATTTCCCCATTACAATTGTCTCTCCTGCACCTGCTGCAAACTCAGCCAGTAATGCAATTCCTGCTTTTGGAACAATTAAATACGCCACAACTGCAGCCATAAACCAAACACCATATATTAACTGTTCAAAATGTAGCCCCAGTGGTTTCATTGCCTCATAAGGTAACCAGACAAAATTGTACGCTACTGCAAATAATACTGCTACTAATACTGTCACTAAAATTTCTGACAAATTCAAACCCTGACTATTTCTGTTCATTTTCATTCCTCCATAAAAAATACGCATCCTTCTATAGAGAAGACTGCGTACGGAAAAATAGCCACACTTATACTGTGACTATACACTTCCCTACGCTAGTATCATCTAGATCAGGTTCAAAGGGTCTAAGGCTACAGCCTTATCTCAGTTTTTTATAAAACACCCCTAGTGCGCTTATTTGATTTGTTATGTTTACAGTACTCGCGAAACTAAATTTTGTCAACTCGAAATTTTATTTCAACGTCTAATCATGAATAAATTGCAAAGTGCTATTTTATTCATTTCAGTTCATAATATGTATAAATATTCAAAAAGAATGTGAGTGATTTCTGTGCCAAAGATAACTATTTTACCAATATCAGAACAAGATTTACAACCACTAATCTCCATCAGTAAAAAAACATTTGATGAAACTTTTAGACCAGATAATAAAGATGAAATCATCGATCATTACCTGTCAACATCTTTCACCGAAGAAAAAATGAAAGCGCAATTGGACAATCCGAATTCAGAATTCTTTTTTGCTTACTCTGATAAATACGTTGCAGGTTATTTAAAAATAAATATAAGCGATGCACAGACCGAATCGATGGCTGAAGATACACTTGAAATAGAGCGCATCTATGTCGATAACCGTTACCAGAAACAAGGCATCGGTAAACAGCTATATGACAAAGCAATTGAACGTGCAAAGAATCATAATATAAAAAGAATTTGGTTAGGTGTATGGGAACATAATCATAATGCTCTTGCATTCTATGACAAGATGGGATTTAAACATACAGATTCTCACGTTTTCCGAATGGGGGATGAAGCTCAAACAGACTTTATCATGACGCTGGATTTATGATATTGTTCACTATTTCACAATTTTACTCTATACACCTTTCTGAGTAACGGATATAATAATATTGTATTTAATGCATTCATATATTTTGTATAACAGGAGGGGTCACAATGCCCATAGAAATTCCAGCTAAAACTATCGAAGATACTTATGCTTCGAAAGGCAACATTGAAAACGTATTAAACCAAGTAGCAATGAAAGAAGTGATGGCAGATAAGACACCTGGGCGCTATATGTTAAAAGCGATTATGTCAGGTTTTTTACTAGCTATTATGGCAGTGCTTCAACTTGCAGCTAAGACACAATTTGCTTCAACTGAAAATGCAGGGCTTATCAATTTAGTAGGGGCAATTGCATTCAGTATCGCACTCGTAATGATCGTTCTTACTAATTCTGAATTATTAACAAGTAACTTTATGTTCTTTACAGTGGGTTATTATTTCAAAACAATCACAATGGGTAAAATCATAAAAATATTCACGTTATGTTTCCTGGGAAATATTATTGGTGGATTTATCTTATTTGGAATGATGACAGGCACTAAAGTTATGACACCTGAAATGGTAGCAGCATTAACGAAAACAGTAGATGCAAAAACAATAGCATCAAGTTGGCATGCAATTCTAATTAAAGGGATATTCGCTAACTTCTTTATAAATATCGGTATTTATATTTCATTACAATGTAAGGAAGTATTAGCTAAAGTATTCTTTATCGGTGTCGGTGTTGTAATCTTTGTATTTATGGCTTATGAACACGTTGTTTACAATGCAGGATTATTTGCCGGTATGATATTCTACAACATCGATGCATTATCATGGATAGATGTACTCAAAAATATCTTCTACGCATATATCGGTAACTATATCGGTGGTGGTTTATTTATCGGATTAGTTTATGCATACTTAAACGGTAGAAGAGACGATGTCATCAGAAACTAAATAACTTTTTATTTGCGTGAAGTGTAAACTTCACGCATTTTTTATATTTTTTTGATCATGCAATAAGCTGGATATCTTTCGCCTTCTATTTGATTACCTTGTTCAAATCCAAGTTTTAAATACATGTCGTGTGCAACCGAATTAGGGACATCCACAAGTAACGTTATATATTTTATATGCGGAAAATGACTCATAATGAATTCCGGTAAAGCAATTAATGCTTGTTTTGCATAACCTTTTCTTAAATGTCTATGATCCGTCGAGAAAGATCTTATATATATACTGTTATCCACTTTAAATTGACTTTCAAACTCACTATGTTCATGTAACACAAAAAATACAACTGCTTTACCTTCATCATTTAACCCAAAAATCGGTGTACGATTACTATCTTTCTTCGCAACACTGACATTTACTTCTGGGCTTTTAACAAACCTTAATTGTTCATCAGTCAATTCAAATTGCTCTAATAAATCTTTATTGTGGTGAGTATATTGAATGAGTTTCATGAAAACGTCCCCTCTATAATCATGCTATTTCTTAAAGATTATTATTAAACGATAACAAACACAAGTAATTGCTGTTTATCGATATATTTTCCAGGGAAAAAAATGAAAAAAGATATGGAGGGTTTCTATGGACATTAACCAATATAAAGTAACACCCAATACTAAATTTGATTTCAATAATTATAAATCATCAGAAAACGAAAAACAAAATAACGATAAAATAAAAGTCGATATCATGCCTGATTTAACAGAAAAACTTGAAAAGCTCCATCTAAAATTACATGCTGCTGAAAAAAATGGTATTATCGTTGTGCTGCAGGCGCTAGATGCTGCCGGAAAAGATGAAGTGATTAGTTATATCTTCTCTAACCTGAGCGCACAAGGTTTAAAGACAACTTCATTTGGTAAACCAAATGAAACTGAACTTAAACATGACTATTTATGGCGTTATCATGAAGGTTTGCCTGAGCGTGGACAAATTGGAATCTTTAATCGTTCATACTATGAAGATGTGCTTGCCCCAAGAATTCATGATTCTGTTGAAGAACACGAAACACCTAATAATGAAGTGGATGACACTATCTGGAAAACACGATTCCGTCAAATCAATGATTATGAACGTTATTTAACTGAAAATGGATTTGAAGTCATCAAATTTTTCTTTAACATGTCTAAAAATGAGCAACGTGATCGCTTACTTGAGCGAATGACTAATAAAGATAAGAACTGGGAGTTTTCATTCAATGACGTAAAAGAGCGTGAGTATTGGGATGACTACCAAAAAATATTCTCTGAAATGTTAGAAGCAACATCTACTGAACATAGCCCGTGGTTCATTTTACCTGCAGATGATGAATGGCATACAAGACGTATTGTTACAGAAGTTATGATAGATACGATAGAGCGATTAAAGCCTAAGTTTCCTGAAATTTCACCGGATAACCAAGAAAAGCTAGAAGAATATATCTATAAATTAAAGAATGATTAATATTGAGAGCGACAAGTTAAATCAAAAAAAGTTCATAAAATGTTAAACAAAGTATTATTCTTTGTATAAATACATTCCTTTCGTTAGAATTACTAAATTATTTGCGTTACGATGAGAGTAATACTATACGTAAAGGAATGTTCGTTATGAAAAATGAAAAATGGCATCAACGCTCTATCGATGACACACTTCATGCGTTTAACACCTCAATAAATAGCGGTTTGTCCCATGAACAAGTGGAAGCAAACCAGTCAACTTATGGTCTAAATGCACTTCCAGCAAAGCGAGAGAAGCCTAAAATCATTAAGTTTTTCGGCCACTTTAACGATATTTTAATATATGTATTACTAATTGCTGCAGCGATTACAGGATTTTTAGGACACTTTCTTGATATGTCGGTTATCATTCTTGTTGCAGTTATTAATGCAATCATTGGTTATGTACAGGAATCGCGTGCTGAAAAAGCATTAGAAAGTATTCGTAAAATGATGACGAGTGAGGCCGTAGTAATTCGTGATGATCGCAGTCAAACTATTCCAGGCGAACAATTGACAATCGGAGATATCGTTATTTTATCATCCGGTGAGAAGATACCTGCAGACTTACGATTAATAGAAGCGAATAATTTAAAGATTGAAGAGTCTGCTTTAACTGGTGAATCTGTCCCAGTCCAAAAAAATACACGTCAAATCTCAGAAGATGCTGTACTCGGTGATAGAAAAAATATGGCTTATTCAAGCTCATCTATTACTTCAGGTTCTGGAATCGGTGTAGTTGTTGCAATCGGCAAAGACACTGAACTTGGTAAGATTAATCAGGCAATGACTGACACAGAACAGATGACAACCCCATTGATGCAACAAACCGGTCAGTTCGGTAAATCAGTGAGTATTGGTATTGTTGTAATTTCTATCGCAATTTATTTATTTGGTTTGTTTTATCACAATTATCCAGCAGGCGAACTACTCTTATCTGTTATCGCGCTTGCAGTTGGTGCCATACCTGAAGGATTACCTGCTGTTATTTCAATTATTTTAGCACTTGGTGTTCAGTCGATGGCAAAGAATAATGCCATCGTAAAGAACTTACCTTCAGTGGAAACTTTAGGTTCAGTTTCCGTGATTTGCACCGATAAAACTGGTACGCTTACAAAAAACGAAATGACTGTAACTTCAATTGATTTAATGCATAATCGTTATGAAGTTACGGGCACAGGTTATGAACCAATCGGAGAAATTATACCCAAGCATACTGAAACACCAGAAGCAGAACAAGAATTATACCAGTTCCTAACATGCGTTAAAACAGTCAATGAAGCACGTCTCTCACAAGATGAAAATGGTCATTTTCAAATTACCGGTGAGCCCACTGAAGGCTGCTTAATGACACTCGTACATAAAACTAATTTAGAAATTCCAAACTTACAGGCAATCGATAAAATCCCATTTGATTCACTTTATAAATATATGGCATATCTCGTCGAAGATCAGGGCAAGAAACGTATTTATATCAAAGGAGCACCTGACAGAATATTTGATCGTGTATTTACCAATTCTGATGATAGGCAGGTCTGGGAAAATAAACTAAGTGTAATCGCTAAAGAAGGTAAACGATTAATTGCAGCAGGATATAAAGATGTGCCTAGTGACACAACCACACTCTCACATGACGATTTACAAAGTGGCATCACCTTGCTTGGGTTAGTAGGGATTATAGATCCTCCACGTGAATCTTCAATAAAAGCAGTAAAAGAATGTCAAAAAGCCGGAATTGCAGTAAAAATGATTACAGGTGACCATAAAGAAACTGCAATGGCAATTGGGAAACAACTCGGAATCGGTGATGGTACTAAGGCCATTGAAGGTCGCGAACTCGATAATATGAATGAAGAAACATTATACGAAGCCGCGATTGAATACGATGTGTTTGCTAGAACAAGTCCGGAGAATAAATTACAACTCGTAAAAGCATTGCAAAAACATGACGAAATAACATCAATGACCGGTGATGGTGTTAACGATGCACCAGCATTAAAACGTGCTGATATCGGTGTTGCAATGGGCATTAAAGGAACTGAAGTATCTAAAGATGCCGCGCGTATGATACTGGTTGACGATAACTTTGAAACAATTGTAGATGCGGTACGTGAAGGACGTCGTGTCTATGATAACCTGAAGAAAACAATACTATTCATTTTACCGACAAACGGTTCTCAAGGACTACTCATTTTAGCAGCGATTCTATTCGGCATATCCATACCACTTACTCCTATCCAGGTACTTTGGGTGAACATGGTAACAGCGATTACCATATCTTTTGCACTTGCATTTGAACCTCTCGAACCAGGTGCAATGAATAGAAAGCCAAGACATAAATCTACACCGTTACTAAGTCATTATTTCTTATTTAGAATACTACTCGTATCAGTCATTGTAGCTGGTGGAATACTTCTTGCAAATATGTATTTAAGTCATCTTGATTTACATAAAACTGTACTGAATACAATCACATTGCAATCACTAGTATTTTCTTTAATCTTCCATCTATTTAATTGCCGACACTTAAATCAATTTGCAATTAATCAAGATTTCTTTAAGAATAAAGTCGCATTTATCGTCTCTGGTTTACTCATCACACTACAATTACTCATTACGTATGTGCCATTTTTTAATACGATATTAAAAACTGCCCCACTAACATTTTCACAATGGATGATTCCAATAGGTATCGGAACTGCCGTTTTTATCCTGATTGAAATCGAGAAATGGATCACAAGAAACATATTTAAATATGAGGCATAATTAGAATAAGCGATGTACAAGTTTAATGTGCATCGCTTATTTATCAATGTAATTCTATCGTTATTTTTGTACCTTTATCTTTTTCACTGTTAATATCGATAGTAAAGTCATGTACATCTAATATCACTTTAACGATTGCCATGCCTAGACCATTTGAAGTGACATTATCTTCGTTCACATTTGACTTATAGAAACGCTCAAAAATCATTTTTCTCGTCACATCAGTCATCCCATAACCATGATCTTCAATAATGAATTGTTTATTATTCTGTTCTTCTTTCAGTTCAATATGAATTTCACTGTCATTCGGACTATATTTAATCGCATTCGATAATAAATTAGTAATCATTTGATAGCATAAATCTCTATTTCCCAGGACATATACATCTTCTAACGTGGTACTCAAAAATATATCTTTCTGATTAATAGTGTACATATTATCTCGGATAACTTCTTGAATAAGCATTTTAAAATTAAAGTTTTGTTTCGTTAATGATATTTTATTCTGCTCAATTGAGGCTAAAAGTAATAACTGCTTCGTCAGACCACTTAAACGTAATGATTGATGTTCAATCTGATTAAGTAAACTCAAATCTTGTGTTTCTTTCAATTTTTTTATTTGTCCGATTAAATTTGTAATTGGAGATTGTATTTCATGACTTACATTTGCCACAAAGCGCTGATTGATTTCCTCATGTTGCTTTATCTTCTTACTCATCTCATTCATTTCTTCAGCAAGGACACCTAATTCATCTTTACGATTAACCGATGTTTGATAACCACTCTGCTCACCAATACGTTGTGCAGCTTTTTTTAGTTCGATTACTGGATGCACAATAAACTTAGAAGAAATAAAGACGAGCAATATTGATATGACAATCGTTAAAAGCAGTAATGCCGCTAAAAATGTTCGGAATTCATGCATACTTTCACCAACATCCGGTCTTATAAATACTGTATATTGCTGATGATTGATCTGCATTTTCGTGCCTACTGTATTTCTTGATTCATTATCAAAAAATCCAGTGATAAATAGATTGAATGGGCGATTTTTAATACCGTGATAAACGCCATCTCGTTCCATTTTAATCGTATCTAATTTGAGGTTATCTAATCTAAATTTTGTTCCATAATTTTCTTTTAAATCATGGTTATTGATTGCCAGTACTTGAAAATTCAAATCCCCAAGTTGCGCAAAAAACGCTTGTGGTTTTATTTCAGGGTGTTTTTCAATATATTTTTTTTGAGATAATAATACTTGCGTCACCCTTGCATCATTTTGTTCTTTCAATATGACGTGATAATACATATTAGAAATTACAAAAGCAATTACTGCACTAATGAGCATGACATGAAGCGTTGTAACAATAAACCTTGTAGATAAATGTTTAAACATGATGCACCTTATACCCTACACCACGTACTGTTACGATTTCCATTTGCGTATCATAATTTTCTAATCGCTTCCGTATACGTTTAATATGAACATCCACGGTACGTTCATCTCCCTCAAAATCAAGCCCCCAAATTGCTTCAATTAATTGCTCACGCGTAGCGATATTAGGTTGATGTTTAACTAAATAATACAGTAGTTCAAATTCTTTACGTGGCAAATAAAGTGTGTCCTGATGTATATGGAGTTCATATGAATCCTGGTCTAGTTCCACATTTCCTATTTTAAATGATGTGATATCTAAGTTATAACGTTTCAAGATTGCATTCGCTCTAAAAAGTAATTCGTCAAATTCAAAAGGCTTTGTAACATAGTCATCACTACCCGCTTCAAATGCGATGCGTTTATCACCCAACGCATCACGTGCTGTAAGCATAATAACCGGCAGTTGATGACTCTCTTTTATCGTTTCACATAATTCAAATCCGTTCATTCCGGGCATCATAATATCAACTACACACAAATCTATCTTCTCATTTTCCAGAACTTTAAGGGCAGCCTCTCCACTACCTGCGCTATATACTTCATAATGATGTTTTATAAATCCTTCCACTACTTGATTTCTTATACTTTGTTCATCATCTACAATTAAAATTTTATTTTTCATCCAATATACTCCTTTGTTCATATTCTGTTCATATTGATTGTTTATGATAACACTATCAACAAAACGAGAAAGGTGATCATTATGAATTTAGCACTTAAAGAAGTTAAGTATTACAAAATGAAATATGTATTGATTGCAGCAATCATATTTCTATTAGCATTTCTGGTATTATTTGTTTCAAGTTTAGCACAAGGTTTAGGAAAAGATAATATTTCATTTATAGAACATATGGATGGTAAGTATTTTGTCGTTTCAGAAGATGCAGATAACAATTTGCTCAACGCACCACTTGATAAAGAAGATGTAAAAGTTTTAAAAGATTTTAATATTCCTTTAGTTCAGATGCAACCGATTAAAATTCAAAACAACGATAAGTTTTTACTGACTACCATTTCTAAATTACATGCATTGCCAAAAGATGGCGATGTCGCTCTAGATGTTCATCTTAACAAGTCGTATGACTTAAAAGATAAACTAAATATTGTAGATAGCAATGAAAGTTTACGTATTTCAGACTTTGAAAAATTTCAAATGTATTCGCACATGCCTGTAGGTCTTGTTAATCAAGCAACTTATAACAAAGTTGTACCACATGAAGCTATCAACACAGCAATCATTAATCAACATGTATTAGACAATGTTTCAATTAAAGAGTTAAAACAAGACTTAAAACATTCTAAAATCATAACACCTGAAGATGCGATGAAAGCTATCCCAAGTTATGAAGCTGAGCAAATGCCTTTAAACTTAATGGTATTTTTCTTATTTTTAATCTCGGCTATCGTCATCACGGTATTCTTCTATATCATTACGATTCAGAAGACAACTGAATACGGCATTTTAAAAGCGATTGGAACAAGTCATAAAAAACTTATATTTAAACTGATTCAGGAAGTATTTATTATAGTAATTTTTAGTGTGTCATTAGCTATCTTTATTATTACCGCTATCAATAACTTTATGCCGCCAGGCATGCCATTTTATCTAAATAATAATCTTATTATGATTCTAGCTGGACTGTTCTTATTTGTATCGTTTATTGGTGTAATGTTATCTATCATCAAGGTGCTTAAGATTGATCCAATAGAAGCAATAGGAGGAGAATAATATGATTCACGTGAAACATCTTACAAAATCATTTAAACAAGGTGATACTGAAGTAACAGTATTAAAAGATATCAATTTTGAAGTCGCACCAGGTGAAATCGTATGTCTATATGGTCCATCTGGTTCCGGGAAAAGTACACTACTCACGATTATTGGTGCATTACTTAAACCAACGCGTGGTGATGTACTGATTGAGAATAAATCAATAACTACATTGAAACAGCATGAACTTACACAACTTCGTTTAAGTGAAATAGGCTTTATCTTTCAAGCCTCACATCTTGTTCCATTCTTAAAAGTGAAAGAACAATTGATGCACGTAGCGCTTGAAAATAAAATGGATAAAAAAACAGCAAGTAAACGTGCTGATGAATTACTCAACACTTTCGGTCTTGGACATCGTACAAAACAATATCCTAAAAATTTATCGGGTGGAGAAAAACAACGTGTTGCCATTGCACGAGCCTTCATGAATGAACCTTCATTAATACTTGCTGACGAACCTACAGCAAGTCTTGACTTTGAACGTGCAACACAAGTCATTGAAGCGATTCGTGAACGTGTAAAAGCACAACAAAGTGCATGTATCATCATCACTCACGATGATCGTATTTTTAAATATGCCGATCATCTTTATCGTTTAGAAGGCGGAAAGATGGTAAAAGAAAGATAAATATAAACATAATAAACCAAAGACATATTAACGTCTTTGGTTTATTATTATGGGAGAATTTCTTATTTTTCTTTAATGTGTAACTTCTGAAGTTGCGATACCCGTCACTGACTTGACCTGAACTTCCTTAAATTTCTCTTCTGTATCTGCCTTACCTAAAAATGTACCTAGGAATGCTGCAATAAAACCTGCTGGAACAGAAATAATCGCAGGATTAGCAAGCGGGAAAATAGGATCCATATTTATAAAACCTGTTCCTGCCGGGTTCATAACATTCGGACTTAAAATCACTAATATAATAGATGTCAAAAGTCCTACAACGATTCCTGCTATAGCACCTTGCGTATTAAATCTCTTCCAGAATATCGTATAAACAATTACCGGTAAGTTTGCACTCGCTGCTACACAGAATGCCAATGATACTAAGAAAGCAACGTTCATATTTTGTGCAAATAACGCTAATACAATTGAAAGAATAGAAACTGCTAATGAGGCAATCTTTGCTGCACTCATTTGTTCTTTCTCACTAATGTTACCCTTCTTAATAATCTCACCATAAATATCATGTGCAAATGCAGAAGCTCCTGATAACACAAGACCTGCAACAACTGCTAAAATCGTTGCAAATGCTACAGCACAGACAAATGACATGAGCAAATCTCCACCAAGTTTATCTGCAAGTAACGGTGCAGCCATATTTCCAGCAGGATTCGCTTTTATAATTTCCTCACGAGATAAAAGACTAGCAGCACCAAAACCTAAAAATATCGTTAAAATATAAAAAATACCGATAATCCAAGTTGCCCACATTACAGAGCTTCTTGCTGTTTTAGCATCACTCACCGTAAAGAAACGCATTAATATATGTGGTAACCCTGCCGTTCCAAATAACAGGGCAATAATCAGCGAAATATTATCAAGAGGTGATTTACCTTGGGAACCTGGATTAATATATTCTCCTTTAAAGTCAGCTGATTTAATATTTTTCATCTGACCAAACATTTCAGCAATGCTGAAATTAAAGTATTTTAATACTAGAAAAGAAATGATGAGCGTTCCAACCATTAGAAGAATCGCTTTAACCATTTGAACCCAGCTTGTTGCTGTCATCCCCCCAAACAATACATAAACCGTCATCATAATGCCAACAATAATAACCGCCCAAGTATATGGAATATTAAATAACAGTTGAATTAATGCACCTGCTCCAACAAGCTGTGCTAACATATAGAATATTACTATCGTGATTGATGAAACTGCAGCCATCGCACGCACTTTTTTTAATTCAAAACGTGCTGCGATCATATCTGCTAAAGTATATTTCCCTAAATTTCTTAATGGTTCAGCAACGATGTATAATACAATTAAATATGCCGTTAAATAGCCAATACTATAGAAGAAGCCATCGAATCCCCAAAGTGCGATAGCTCCCGCAATACCTAGAAATGATGCTGCCGATAAATAATCTCCTGCAATCGCTAAACCATTTTGCCAGCCTGTTAAACCTCCACCCGCTGTATAAAAATCTTCAGCAGAATTCGTTCTTTTTGAAGCAAAATATGTAATAAGTAGCGTTAAACTTACAAAAAATAAAAACATAATAATGACCGTCATATTCATGAGCGAGACCCCCTTTTATACTCATTAATGATTCGCTCACTTGCGGCATCGAACTGCTTCGCTTTACGCATATAAATTGTGACTAATGTCCAGACCATCACAAATAATAAGAATGCATAAATCCAGGCCCATGAAATATTCCAGAAAGCAATATTATTCAAAATTGTCGTATAACCAGTCAGAATCGGAAAGAGCAATGTCGCAACGATAAAGAACAACGTAATCGGAAAAATAAACTTTTTTCTCGCTGCAACTAAATCATTGAAATCTTTCGATGCTGCAATTTTGTTATAATCCTGTTGATTCATGAAATCATCTCCCCTTTATGTCGTGTAAAAATTCCTCCCAAGTTTCATTTTATTAATTTGTCAGAATATTGTCAATTTTTAAAATAAAATAACCGTTGATATATTAATCAACGGCTTTATAAGAATATTTAATGGATAACAAAGCTAAAACAATAAATATACTCCCTACAATCATTAAAGCATTGTAAGGTAAATGCCAGGCAATGATAAGACCACCTATTGCTGCTCCGAGTGCCATTCCAAATTGTGTAGATGACGTACTAAATGTTTGATTAAAACCTGCATTTGTATCTGAAATTTGAATTAAGCGCATTTGTGTCGGTGCATTCATCGACCATCCAGTTAGGCCTAACAACATGACATTGATACTTAATGTCCATACATTATACTGTGTCACAATAAAAGCAAGTAAAACAAAGATATAAACTGTCATTAACATCGTTAATGTCTTTTTAACACCTAGTTTCTCTATAAATATACTTCCTAAACCACTTCCGACTATACCACTTACACCGTACAGTAAATACAGCAGACTTACCATAGATGCTTGTAAGCCTAACTGATTAAAGTAAGGGGTTAAATACATATACAAAATGCTTTGACCCACAAAAAATAAGAACGATTGCATATGTGTAAATAGTATTCGATGATCTTTCAAAGCGCCCCACTGACTAAAAAATGACGTCGCTTCTTTTCCTGGAATACTCGGAAAAAATAAAATTACTAAAATTAAAATAATTAAAGATAGAGTGGCCGCAAACAAAAAGATCATCTGCCAATTGAATCGTTCTGTAATTAATATACCGAGTGGAATTCCTAACACGAGTGAACCACTTATACTCATCATTATCATACTAATCGCTTTCGTTTGAAAACTTTGAGAAACTACATTGACCGATAATGATAACCCGAGGCCAATTAACATTGAAACACATATCGCAAGAATAACCCTGGATATTAGTAGCATCGTAAAACTTATGCTTAACGCACTCAATACATTCCCAAAAATAAATAATATGATGAAACCAATCAGTAGCTTTTTTCTATTGAACGCTGCTGTTGACGACATCAATATCGGTCCTGCAAGCGCAAAAAATAACGCAAAAATTGTTATCAAATTACCTGCCATCGGAATTGATACATGATAATCTTTCGCAATATAAGGCAATATACCTGAGACCACTAGCTCGGTAAGACCTGCAAGAAATGTAAGCATTGCCAGTATTAATAGATTCTTATTCATATTTATCCTCCAAAAAAATAGCACCTTCCAAATGGAAGGCGCTGCAAGTTGCCAACAAAATTAATTGTCACCTATTTAGTTCATTATATCAATTTATTATATTCTGTAAATACTAACAGCGTACATATTTACGTTTGAAACCAATCCTATTTTTCTCAATCGCTTTCTCAATCGTCTCTAATGGTTTCACTTCGCCAGTTGGTTTGTGCTCTCGATTAAATGGTACGGCACCAACTGACTTTGCAACTGTTGTTGCTTTATCATGTAAATCTACATATGAAATTGCTACACATTGAATAAAGTTACCTATCCCTACTTTCGTTCTATCAGGAGCAGTATGAATTTCTTTCTCAGCGCGATCTAGCATCTTACTTAACTTTTCGGTATCAAATGTATCATCTTTCTTATGTCCAAGTAACCAGCTATAGCAGTTCCAGCCGGCACTCATCTTTAAATCCTCTCCAGAATCAATCCATTTATCCGCAATTTGCTGCGCAATATCTGCTTCTGAGAGCGTTACTGCTACAACATAATCAGATAACATATAAAAGTATGCGCCCTCAATCCATCGCTCATAATCTTCTTCTGTCATAGCATTGGGATCTGCAATTACACCTGCGAAATACATTGCATCATAGTTACCAGTCGCATATAGCTTATCTGCAAGCTCCTGATCTTTCTTGATTATTTTACGCATTGGCTTCATTGCACCCGTTGCTACACCGAATAAAGGTTCTTTTGCGCCATTGCCCATATATATTTTCTTCATACGTTCTTTGCCAAGAGATTCAAGTTCTGCCATTACTTCTTCAAACGTCATTTTTCCATCTCCCTGTTACTCGTAGTATAATGAATATTACATTTATTATACTGATTACTATGGAGGTACTCCAATGATAAAAGTAAAAAATCCAGATCCCATATTTTTAGAAGGAAATGAGCACGCGATACTTCTTCTTCATACATTTACCGGAACAGTTAGAGACGTTAAACAACTGGGCTACCATCTACACGAGCAAGGATACACGGTGCTTATCCCATCCTATCCAGGGCACGGATTGCCTATCCAGGATTTTGTGAAATATGATATCGATAACTGGTGGCAAACAGTTGAAGATAGCTTTTTAAAATTAAAGGAACAATATAATAATATCTCTATAATTGGTGTCTCTTTAGGCGGTCTATTTTCACTTAAGCTCGCAGAAAAATACGATGTTAATCAAATTATCGTGATGAGTGTTCCGATGAAAAAAGATCCTGAAGGTATAAAATACCGTTTGAAACAATTTGCACCGAGAATGCACAAAGTCATTTCTTCTGAGCCTTTTCCTGAATCAAATTATCAGCTTATCGATAATTACACAGGTGCCAGTAAGTTTGTTGATTATATTAAAGATATAATGAACAACTTAAATAAAATCAATAGTTCGACAATCATACTGTATGGTGATCGGGATGATACGAGCTATCATGACAGCGCTCAATTTATTTACAACAGTATTCAGTCCAAAAAATTTATTGATCATTATGCTAATGCCGGCCATTTAATGACAGTAAGTAAGGATAAAGAAAAACTTTATACAGATATATTGCATTTTTTAAGGCAGGATATTTAATATCCTGCTTTTTACATAGATTTATATTCTGTTTCAAGTGCATCGGCCAACATTTGGATTGCTATTAAAATCAACACGACAAATGTACAAGGTACCATAAATGTCCACCATGAAGAATACAACTCTGGCATATGAAACCCTAATAATGTCGTAAGCTCTGGCATAATAAGTGTAAAATCATTGCCTAAACATGCTTCAAAACCATCGCATGTCTTCGTTCCTCCAAAGAAAATACGAAAAAATGAAATATGGCTGAGTACCATTAATGCTTGATATAACATGCGGACAAAGATAATCAATAATCTATTCTTAATATTGGGATAAACATGACGTATTAATTTTTGTGTCTTGCTGGCACCAATTACGGTTGCAGCATCCATGTATTCTGTATTCAATATTTGTTTCACCTGATCTCTAACGACTACCATTGTCGTTGGTACCATCACAAGTGCAATCACGACTAACATATACCCTATTCTAAACGGCATATCATAGCTAAACTTACCTTTTATTGCTGTCAGTACCGGAAATAACAACATATATGTAACGATTGCCTGCGGTATAAAATAATATGCATTCAAAAATCCATCTGTAACAATATCTGCTGTTCCTTTACGAAAAGCGAGATAACTTCCCAGAATAACAGCAATGATAAATGAAATAAGAACAATACCAATGACAAAGATAAACGTGATGCGGTATCCATGCCAGCTCTCCATAAATATTGACGCGCCGAAGCGATCAGTACCGAACCAATTGACAACGCCAGGTGGCACTGGATTTTTTATTTCACTTGTCATCACGTTAAATTTATATACTTTTACTTTGTTCTGAAGCATATCAAAGTAAAAGACACTTGTTATAAAAGGTAAGATGAGGATAATCAATGCCAGCCATATCTTAAATAACTTCCTCATAACTTCACCCCCGTTCTAAATTCAACGAGTTTCTGAATGATAAATAACGCGATATATATCGGAACAAACATTAGTACCAATATCGTCATCAACATTATGGGGGCGTGATAATAATATAAGAATTGTGTAGCGCCAAAATAACCTAATATGACTTCCATAATTAATAGACTGGATAGCGTCATCCAGACGACCTGCTTAAAATTGATGTAAAATGTTATCCATACATTTGACAAGACATGCTTGTGCAGAATTTCAAATTCATTGAGTCCTTTTGCGCATGCGAGTACTACATAATCTTTATCCAGTTCCTCAGTAATCACCTGATCCAAAATTTTATATAACTGGACAAATGGAATTACAGACAGCATGATTGCTGGAAATACAATCGCTTCCTGTTCCCCGTAACTTGCTACTTCCATTATTAATATACCTGTTTGCTGATAAAAAAAGATAATAAAGATAATGACACAAGGAATATAAAAGATATCCGGTAAATAACCTAAAATTTTTACGAATCGCTTCATTATGTAATCAATTAACTTAAATCTTTTAGCTATAACAACACATAATATACTTAAAATAGTACCGAGCATTATACTTAAAAATAAAATAAGCATTGAATTTCGCCATGGTCTAAAGATAAAAGATAAAAACGGATGTTCTATGTAACTACCTGGTGTCTTAAAAGTGACTGTATCGATATGCATTAACTGTTTAATAAATTGGGGGAAAGCCTCAAAAAAATGAGATAAATCAAATTTAAAATTCTGATTAAAAAGTAAAATAAAGGCACTCAATAGAAAAAAATTAAATAATACTAATATTACTTTTACTCCATTCACAAATATTTTATTCAATAGCGTGGCACTCCTCTCTGAATATTAAACACAAAAAAGACAGCAATGGCTGTCTTTAATGCTTAATGTACTTTTTCATCAAAGTGTTCTTTTCTTAAACGTTCCGGATAATCTACTGTCCAGAATGTCGCATTCGGTAGTTCGTTTGGATCTGGTTGATATATCGCATATTTCCCTGACCCTTTCTCTTTCTTCTGTCTCTCAAAATCCTTAAGCGCACGTAATGCAGGTTTGTGCAGAATCCATATTGCGATAATATTACACCACGCCATTAATCCTACACCAAGATCACCCATTGCCCACGCAACGTCTGCTGTTTTTATTGCACCGTAGAATGTTGCACCAACAATAATTAAACGTGTGACGTTAATTAAAAACTTATTTAAAGATACACTACCATTTTTCGTCAAATAAGATACATTGGTTTCTGCGATATATGCATATGCTAATATGGTAGTAAATGCAAAGAAGAACAGTGCAATGGCAACGAAATATGAACCAATACCCGAATATGCCGGGTCAAATTGATAACCACTTCCATGGAATGCTTTATCAATACCCGCTTGAACATACATTGCTGTTCCAGAGTAGTCCTTCTCTCCATCAGCATTTAGTGCATATACACCGCCATCGTTAATTAAGTTCGGCATATCACCCTTCATCGCGCCGTCCGTTGTATTGAATGTACCTGATAATAAAATAATTAATGCTGTTGCAGTACATACAAACAACGTATCAACATATACCGAGAAAGCTTGAACTAAACCTTGTTTAGCAGGGTGTGATACTTCTGCTGCTGCTGCCGGATGAGGCCCTGTACCTTGACCAGCTTCATTAGAATAAAGTCCACGTTTAACACCGATTTCAATCATTGCACCAAGTATCCCACCAAACGCTGATTCCATATTGAATGCTGACTTGAATATTAATGCAAATAAACCAGGGACTTTATCAATATTAAGAACAATAATAACAACCGCTAATAAAATATATAAGATTGCCATAAAAGGGACTACTGCAGTCGCTACAGATGCAATCCAGCGAACGCCTCCAAAAATAATCAATGCTAAAATCACTACAAGCGCTATACCGATAATCCATCCTTCGAATCCAAAAGCATTCTTCATAGAACTTGCAATGGCGTTAGATTGAATACCAGGTAATAATAATGCTGTTGATACTATTGCCAGTATTGCGAATAATATCGCATAACCTTTCGCAAATCTGCCTTTCATTCCTGCTTCAATATAATATGCGGGACCCCCACGATACTCACCGTTAATCTCTCTCTTATAAATTTGAGCTAGTGTAGATTCGATGAATGCTGAACTCGCACCCAAAAACGCAGTCATCCACATCCAGAATACAGCTCCCGGGCCACCGATATAAATTGCTGTTGAAACACCGACTATATTACCCGTCCCTACACGCCCAGCAAGCGATAAAGCAATTGCCTGGAAACTAGAAATTCCTGTAGGTGACTTCTCCCCTTGAAACATCAGTCGGATCATCTCTTTTAAATGCCTGACTTGAAAGAACTTCATCATTAATGAAAATGAAATCCCTGTAATTAACAACCCATACACTAACGGTTTACTCCACACAATATCATTTAGAAAACTCACAATACCTTCCATAACTACACCCCTTTAATGTATTAACGAGAAATACTTACTTCTATATTATATAGTCACATATTACATGTTGCAATAGTATTTATTGATTATTCTGAATATTTAATTAAATATTCATTCTAAAACATTGCGATTTAGGGGTTCAATGATTAATAAATAATCATTTCCAATGAATAAATAAGCGATAATCGATATAATAGTATAAAATACCAATACTGATGGAGGTTGCATATGAACATTTTAATTACAGGCGGTACAGGACTAGTAGGTTCAGCTCTTATAAACACTATTCAGCAAAAATATAAACATGCGCATATTTATATTACAACGAGAAGCGATAAACAAAGCTCGAATGGCATCAGCTATATCAGCTGGAAAAAAGATGATTGGTATAAGGCAGTACCACAATTAGATTTAGTAGTTAATCTGGCTGGGGCATCTTTAAATAACAGATGGACGAAAGAACATAAAGAAGCGATCATCAAAAGTCGTATTGAAAGTACTGAAAAGCTTATTCCGTTATTTGAATCTCTCATCAAGAAACCTTTCTTTATATCAGCAAGTGCGGTAGGTTATTATCCCGCTTCTAAATCTTTAACTTATAACGAAACCAATGCATTCTCACCGTTTGATTTCTTATCAAAGACTATTTATCTATGGGAACAAGCAGCTCGAAAAATTGAAGCTTTAGGTGTAGAAACAGCAATCTGCAGATTTGGAGTAGTTTTTTCTAACCAAGGTGGGGCATTACCTTTGATGATAAAGCCTTATCAATACTTTGCAGGTGGTAATATTGGTGATGGACAGCAGCCATACAGCTGGATTCATATCGATGATCTTGCAGAAAGTATACTTTATATTTATGACAAACAATTAACAGGTATATTTAATATGACTGCTCCTCAACCTGTGACACAACAACAGCTCGGAACAACCATTGCGCGTGTTATACACCGACCACACTGGACGAAAGTACCCAACAAAGTAATGGACATTGTACTAGGAGAGCAATCCGTAATGGTTACAAAAGGACAAAGCGTATTACCTGATCATCTATTGCAGGCCGGATATACATTTAAATATCCTACAGTTCAGTTAGCTCTGGAGCAGTTGTACGGTGAATAAAGAAGGAAAGAAAGCAGTTGAAAAGCTGTGGCGAAAAGAAAAGTATAAAGTGATGTACTATAACCAGAATCAATATAACTTTATTCGTCAACTGATGCGTGAACAACTGGATGATATACACATATTAGAACAAATTATTGATGAAACATGTCGCATGACACCAACGCGAGGCTCGAAGTTAAATAGCTATCAGCATATGTGGGGATATTTCAAAAAAATTGCTACTGAAGATGAAAAATCACAATATCGAACATTTATTCAAAACTTTGATAATAAAGAATCAGAACTTCATACATTACTTAAGCAGCTTGCTGAAAAATATGATGTACAATATTTAAAAAACAGCAGCATCTTATTTTAAAGATGCCGCTGTTTTATTTTATATTAAATTGCTGTTTTAATAAATTTACATCCTTTGTCCAGAAGTAGCGAATATGATTTGCCTGGTACGCGACCTGAATTAAACCATTCGTCATCCAGGTAGATAGTAAATCAAAAGGCACACCCATTGCATGAATCTCTTCATCTGTCACAAAATCTTTGTGCATAATATCCCTCTTTATTTGTATGAATTAATTCATATTTTTAACTACAATGCAGTTAAAGTCAATATTATAAAGATAATTTATTTTACTGTTTAACAGCGCTATATCCACCTTTAATATTAATAATATCGTTATATCCTAATCGATGTAACACACTCACTGCTATCGCACTTCTGACACCTGATTGACAATGAACATAAATTCTTTCCTCTTTTTTAAATGGTATTTCCTCTTTTTCTAATTTACCAAAATGGACATGTTTTGCATTATCAAAATGTGATTCTTGCCATTCCTGATTGTTGCGTACATCCAAAATATTAATTTGTGTTTGATCGATTGATTTGAAATGTTGTGGTTCAATTTGTTGCATTGATCCACCAGTCACATTTTTAACGTAACCAGTCACATTATCAAATCCTATTAATTTTAAATCATTTGCTGCGTTCTGCACGTCTTCGAACGAACCGATTAACTGAATCGGTGTTTCGTAGTCCAGATACCATCCTACAAATCCTAAAAATTTGCTGTTATACGGCACGTTAATACCTTCACTTAAATTATCTAAGAAAATTTCTTTCGCCCTTAAATCAATGCTCTTTATACCGTCAAATAAATTTTGTAGTGGTGGTACTATGGCATTATCAATTAATGCTACACCATCACGATTCATATGTTTCATTTCTTTGAAATAATATGGTGGTTCTGGTTGTTCACTTGTTAATGTTTTAATGAAAGTTGCTTCATCTTTAATTTGAAATGCCCAGCTCTTTTCACGTTCATATCCTAAAGTTGTTACTGGAACTGCACCAAGTGACTTACCACAGGCACTGCCTGCACCATGTCCTGGCCATATTTGAATATAATCTGGTAATGCATCCATCTTTTTAAGCGATTCAAACATTGCTTTTGCGCCGATATCAGTAGTATCTTTTATGCCGGCTGCTTCTTCTAATAAATCCGGACGACCGACATCTCCTACGAAGATAAAGTCTCCAGTAAAGAGTCCCATCGGTACTTCTGTTGCATTATCAAACAACAGAAAACTAATACTTTCAGGCGTATGTCCTGGTGTATGGATTACTTTAAGTTTTACATTGCCGACATTAATAATATCGTCTTCTTTTAGTAATTGATAATCTCCATTAATATGCTGATATGACCAGTCATCTCCACCTAATCCAGAGACAAATGCTTTAGCATTTAACGTTTCATTCGCTTCTCTTAACCCGGAAGCAAAGTCTGCATGAATATGCGTTTCAGTTACTTTATTAATCGTCAGCCCTTCTTGCTCTGCAGCTTCAATATAAGGAGTAAGATCTCTCAGTGGATCGATGATGATTGCTTCTCCTGTCTTTTGACAACCTACTAAATAAGACATTTGTGCTAATTGCTGATTAAAAAATGATTTAAAATACATTGTTTTACCTCCATTATCAATCAAATAAATAAGTTTAAGTTTGCTTTTTCAGTATCACCTAAGTATGTCGCTACACCGCCATATTCAACGCCTTCAATTAACTCTTCACGTGAAACAGCCATAATATCCATACTCATTGTGCAGGCTACCATCTTGATGCCCATACTTTGCGCTTTCTCAATCATCACTTCTAACGAATCTACTTTCTTCTTATTCATAACATGTTTAATCATTCTAGACCCCATACCACCCATGTTCATTTTAGAAATAGGTAATTTTCCAGCATGTTTTGGCATCATCTGACTAAACATTTTATCTAAACCTTGTTTATCTACTTTTATTCCTGGTCGTTTAATCACATTTAGACCCCAGAAAGTAAAGAACATCGTCACTTCTTTACCCATAGAAGCTGCCCCAGTCGCTATAATAAATGATGCTAAGGCTTTATCTAAATCTCCGCTAAACACAACCATCGTAGCACCGGTCTTAGTTTCAACTAATTGGTGCCCATTACTATCATTCATCACATTTACAGGTAAACTTTGACCTTTTTGAATAACTGCAATGACTTTATTTCTTTCAATTTCATTCTTAACAACCGTATTACCTGTCACTTTAGCCCATGATTCGATATCCTGACAGAAACCGAAATCTGTAACGTGGATTTCTAATTGTTCGCCGTCTTGCATTTGATCTAAGTTTTCTTTTACCTTAAGGATTGGACCTGGACATTGTAAGCCACTTGCTTCTACAATCCTTCTATCTTCACGTAATGACACTTGCTTCACCTCTTCATTTTGTGCTGTTATTTTTTCTTCCGGACTTTTACTTACTTTATTATCATGCTCGGGCTTTAAAGGTTGAGATGGACTTTGAGGTATCGTTAAATAATTTTGTTTATATAATTTAAACCCTCCGTCTAAGTTAATTACATCATAGCCTTCATTTTTTAAGATACGCGCTGCATTGTAACCACGTTGACCAACCTGACAATAGATAACAACTGGTGCTTCTTTATCAATCTCAGTTAAACGTGTTCTTAACTCACCTAAAGGTATATTTTTTGAACCTTCAATATGTCCCATCTCATGTTCAATTGGCTCTCTAACATCAATAACCTGATGCTTTGTATCGTCAACTTCATTCACTTGCATCATCTTCATTTCATCTTCTAACACATTCTGTGCGATATAACCTGCCATATTTACCGGATCTTTAGCAGATGAGAAAGGTGGTGCGTATGCGATTTCAATACGCTGTAAATCTGTAACTTTCTGACCAAATGTAATCGCACTGGCAATGAGATCAATACGCTTATCAACGCCGTTACGTCCAACAATCTGTGCTCCGTAAATCTCACCTTCAGGAGAGAAAATAACTTTAATTGTCATCGGCGTTGCACCAGGATAATAACTTGCATTGGATTGACCAGACACATGGATAACGTGATATTTTTTTCCTAAAGTGCTTAAAGTCTTCTCATTTAAACCTGTACTGGCAACATTTAAATCAAACACTTTCGCAATTGCCGTGCCAATTGGTTTGAACTTCTCAATCGCTTTACCATTTAAGTGATCCGCAAGCAGTCTACCTTGTCGATTTGCAATCCAGGCAAGTGGAATATGCACATCCTGATTACTGATTGCATGCGTCACTTCAGCGACGTCACCAATTGCATAAATCGATGCATCTGACGTTTGGAATACATCGTTTGTTTTAATCGCTTTTTTTATACCTAATGCTAACCCGGCTTCTTCTGCTAATGTCGATTCCGGTAATACCCCAATGGCCATAATTACCATATCTGCATTCACAACGTCACCGTTACTCGATTCAACTGTATGGTCATTTATCTTCTTAATCGATTGCTTTAATCGTAAGTCCACACCTTTACTGATCATATGATTATGAAGTTCCACCGCCATATCCATATCAATACCAGGCATGACCTGATCACCTAACTCGAACAAAGCAACATCTAAATCTATCGCTTTCAAGTTTTCGGCCATTTCTAAACCGATAAATCCACCACCAACGACTGCCGCTGACTTCACATTATTAGCTTTAATATAAGCAATGATTTTATCCATATCAGGAATATTCCTTAATGAAAATACATGTCCAAGATTTGCGCCATCAATAGGCACTTCAATTGGTTTAGCACCCGTTGATAGTACTAAGATGTCGTATGCAATTACTTTTTCTTCGCTACTCTCTACAACACTAATCGTCTTATCTTTCCTATTGATAGAGACAACATTTGCATCTGTCATTACATTAATATTCATTCTACTTTCCATAAGTTCTGGTGTTTGAATTAACAACTTACTTCTATCTTTTATTTCATCACCAATGTGGTACGGTAATCCACAGTTCGCAAAAGATACATAGCTACCGCGCTCAATTAAAGTTATTTCATCTTGTTCATTTAATCTTCTTAAACGTGCCGCTGTAGAAGCGCCACCTGCTACTCCACCAACGATTACTATCTTTCTACTCATTAATTTTTCCTCCTCGAATTAAATACCTATAGGGGTATAATAAACCATATATCTAACAATGTCAAATACCCCACCCCCTATTTTTTATGATTGACAAAAATACCCCGTTAGGTATATAGTAATAGACATTACAAAATAGAAAGAGGTTATATGATGGAATACGATAAAGGTGCAATGAACAGACTTAAACGTATACAAGGCCAATTAAATGGTGTCATTAAAATGATGGAAGAAGGAAAAGATTGTAGAGAGGTTGTTACACAGCTCAGCGCATCTCGTAGCGGCATCGAACGCTTAATCGGTGTTATAGTAAGTGAGAACTTAACTGAATGTGTTAAAGAAAGCGTTAAAAATAATGAAGATACAGATGAACTTGTAAAACAAGCTGTTGATCTTCTAATAAAAAGTAGGTAATTAAAATGACAAACTATCAAACAATTAATGTCGAAACATTAAAATCATTATTAGATCAGAAGAAAATTAATCTCATCGATGTGAGAGAAGTTTATGAATATGAAGAGCATCATATTCAAGAAGCAGTTAATATCCCTCTATCCGTATTATCAGAACATACCGATCAGCTCAATAAAGATGGCCATTACTACATCATCTGTAGATCAGGTAACCGAAGTGGGCAAGCTTGTCAGTATTTAAGTGATTTAGGGATAAAAACGACTAATGTAGATGGTGGCATGTTAGATTGGGAAGCTTTATAATGGCATTTCTATTATTTGCTGTTATTGGAGCACTCGGTGCATTCCTTTCTGGACTTATTGGTATTGGTGGTGCAATTATTATGTATCCGATGCTACTATTTATTCCACCATTATTTAATATTGATATGTCACCAACGACAGCAGCCGGTCTCACTGCAGCCCAGGTATTCTTTAGTACATTCAGTGGAAGTATTAGCCAAAGAAAGAATGAAAATCTCAACTCATCTATTATTATACCGATGAGTATCGGTATTCTTTCAGGAAGTATTACAGGCGCATATGTCGCATCAGTATTTGATGAAAGTATCATCAATATCGTGTATACATTTCTCGCTATTGTGGCAGTTATTCTTATGTTTATTAAAGTGAACCCAAATGACACGAACGCAAAGTATAATAAAATAGCATTATTTATTGTAGCTGCAGTAATAGGAATTTTATCAGGAATTGTAGGTGCTGGAGGATCATTCTTAATCGTTCCGATCCTACTTACATTCTTTAAAGTACCCTTTAGAGTTGTTGTTGCTAACAGTATCATCGTTGCTTTCGTATCATCAATTGGTACATTCTTTACGAAATTCATAACAGGCAGTGTTGATATGGAGCATGCACTACCATTAATTATCGCCAGTTTAATATTTGCACCACTTGGCACGAAAGTATCTAAACAAACAAATCAAACAGTATTAAGATATATACTGACTGCTTTAATAATCATCGCAGCGATTAAGATGATTATGGATATAATATAAAAGAGAGCCGAGTGGCTCTCTTTTTTAATCGATTGAGTTTTTTCGGTAAAGCATATATGTACAAACGAAAGTTACTATTAACCATATAGCAATAATAATAATATGGATGATATCTCCTGATTGTTCTAACTTGGAATATTGCATCATCGGCATGTATTCATTTAATTTAATAAGGATATTATCTTTCTTAATGCCAATATTAGCGATTGTTGTATTCATTCCAAAAATGAACAATACAGGGACGAAATATAGGCTTGTTTCAGATACTGATTTTACGTGCAAACCAATTAGTGACCCGAGCAATAAATAGAATATATATAATATTATAAATCCAACAACCATCCATATATTCGTAAAAATATTAATTTTAAATATAAACAACACTGCTGAAATTGTCACTAATAATATAATTGTTACTACTATACTTTTGCCAAAGAATACTTCCATCATTGATGCGGGAGAGTTTATTAAACCTCTCAATGTTTGTTTCTCTTTTTCTTCAGCAATCATCGTCATTAAAGACCCTGTTAAAACTGCAACAAAACTCATTGCAAGGACTGAAAGTACCATATCCATTTTTTCACTTTTAGGTATTGGAGTAGCTGTAAATAGTAATGCCATCGCAATTGGCAATATCGGCATCGTTAGTAACATCATATTTCTCATAAATTCTTTGAAATCTTTCTCTGCAATTGCCATTACTCTGTTCATCTTCATATTAAACAAGCTCCTTTCCAGTCACTTTAATAAATACTTCGCCTAATGTCGGTTCGTTGGTATAAATACGTTTCACTTGTTTCGTATTGAGTAAATCTGTAATTTGCATTACATCTTCTTTATGCACTCTTTTCTTCTCTAAATTATTCATTTCCACAGTAATTGTCTGATCTGAATGTTGATATCTCAAATTATCTGGTGTATCCAGTGCAATAAGTTTTCCGTTATTAATTAACGCAATGCGATCACATAAACTTTCCGCTTCATCCATATCATGTGTTGTTAAGAATATAGTTGTTCCACTTTCTTTTAATTTTAATAAACCTTTATGAATATGTCTTGTCGTATTCGGGTCTAGGGCTGAAGTTGGTTCATCCAGGAATAATAGTTTAGGTTGATGTATTAGAGCTTTTGCAAGCAATATTCTTTGACGCATCCCTTTCGATAACTTTTTAACCACTGTTTTCTTCTCATTTTCTAATTGTACAAATGAAAGTACCTCATCGATTCTATTTACAGGTTGCTTATAAAGTCCTGCAAACATTTTTAAATTATCAAATACTGTTAACCTTTCATATAGTGCACTGTTATCAGAGAGAATACCTATTTGTTCTCTAAACTCTGCTGTTTGAAGTGCTTTATCTTTATATTGAAATACTTGAATGCTACCTTCTGTGATAGATGTTTCTCCTGTTAGCATCTTAATCGTCGTTGTCTTCCCTGAGCCACTCGGTCCAAGTAATCCAAATATCTCACCTTGATTAATATTTAAAGATAAATGATCAACTGCTTTTTTACTGTCGTACATCTTTACTACATCATTCATTTGTATAAGTGTCATAAAAATAGCCTCCAATCAATTTGTTACCCAAATTGTATTAGAGACTAGGGGTTCTCACTATAAAATACACGTTAAATGTACTTAATTTTCCGTGAACTGTACCGTATGACTATTAAAATATCCTTGAATTTCTTTCACTTTGTTACGTGATAATGGTACGAATGTATTTTCTAAACCATCTATTTTAATCGAATATGAATTCTTCGACCATGTAATCATCTCTGTTACTTTCTGCAGATTGATAATATAAGAACGATGGCATCTATAGAAGCCATACACCTTTAATTTTTCTTCAAGTTCATTCAATGTATAATCTGCTTTAAATGATTCATTATTAAAATGAATATTTACCTTTCCTTCTGCTCCCTCAATATAGTCGATATCTTCAGGATTAATAAATAATGTCTTATCTTCTGTTTTAACAGTTATTCTAAATACGTTACTACGGGAAAAATTCGAATTTATTTCTTGGGAAATATTTTGTGTGTCATTAATATTTCCTCTGACTTTATCATTTTCTTTATTATTTATTTTCTTTTCATCATATGTATCATTACTACTTTCTTGATTGTTCTTATTTATCACACTATCCAGCATATCGCGATTATTAAATATCTGAGCAGATTGTCCTTTTTCAATTGAATCAGCTAATTCTACTGCTTCTTCTCTGTCCTCATAAACTTCTAAACGTTTAAATTGAAATTTTTTTACCTGATATATTTCATTTGATAATAATAATCCATGGTCTAAATATGAGAGTATATGTAGAATTTTACGATCCGCATTAAATTGCGTGAGTACATTTAAGATTGTATCAACTGTTTCCACTTTTAAGTTATGTAATATATCTTTAAAAATGATAAGTTTATTATCCTGTACATATGCCAAAGCTACTTTCAATAACACAAATTCATCATATTCTAATTTCTTTACTTTCACATTGCTATATTCTATTAACATAAACTGTCGTAAAACATCATCTATATTATATGTTGCACTAAACCATCTCATATAAAATTTTAATTGTTCTTTAACTGTTAAACGTTCATGAAAAGGTGTATTAAAAGTTTCTATCCATACATCTCTTCCCTCAAAATGAGTGATAATTTCTTTTTGTTGATTCATATTAGAAACAATACATGCATGATCTTTGAAATCTAATGTTTGTAAATGATTAATTAATTCAGTCATACATCCTCCCAATAATAGTATGTCATAGGAAATATAGAGATACTATAAATCTATTATACATGAACCGTAATGTACATATTGGATTATCGAATATCAAAAAAAGCCTGTGAATTCACAGACTTTAAAAGTAACTTAATTAATCATTTTATTTTTTCATTCATTTTCAAATATTTATTATAGTTTTCTATCCCAATGTCTTTGTACAACAAGCGCATCTAAATATTTATTTGTATCATCACTCATTTCAACAATGCCTGGTTGTGTTACATCAACAGCAGTTTCTTCTAATGCTTTAGCAACAGATGCATCATAACCGATTGTTTTAAAGTGACGGTTAGCTGCTTCAATGAAATCTTTCACAGGTGGTAATAATGGTGTTCTAACATCTAGTACAATCAGACCGTCGAATAACGTAGAATGTACTGTATCAAATGTTTCAGACACTTTCAATTCACCTAATTTAAATGCTTTCTCGCTCACTAATTTATAATTTACTTTATTATCAGCAAGTGTAGTTATTAATTTTTTGATCTTAGCTTCATCTGATTGTTCAGTTACTAATATAGCAACAGATAAAGTATCTAATTTTTTAACTGTATTTTCCATGCTTAATGCTGGAGATTTTTTATCTGACTTAACTTCTACATCTGCAGTAGGTGCATCAACACCAATTTTTTCAGCAATTTGAGTCGCTAAATCTTTATCTACTTTATTAATATTTGCGACTGCATTCTCTTTAACAAAGTCATGTTTACATTTACCTAATTCGAAAGCAAACGCATCACGTAAATGTTCTTTTTCTGGTTGACTTAAACTGTTATAGAACATTTTCGCTTGTAAATAATGTTCTTTAAAACTTTCACTTCTAGCACGGACTTTATGCGCATCGATTTTTTCATGATAATGTTCAAATCCACCTTCTTCAGCTGGTGTTGTGTGTGGATTGTTATTATTGATCGCATTGTTATGGTAAGCAGCTTGTCCTTTATGTACAAACATTTGATGCATACCATCACGTTGGTTGTTAGCAAACGGACATACTGGTCTGTTAATCGGTAACTGATGGAAATTCGGTCCACCTAAACGTGATAATTGCGTGTCAGTATATGAGAATAAACGTCCTTGTAATAACGGATCATTACTGAAGTCAATACCAGGTACAAGATGTCCAGGATGGAATGCAACTTGCTCTGTTTCTGCAAAGACATTATCTACATTGCGATTTAAAGTCATTTTACCAACGCGTTTTACTGGCACTTCTTCTTCTGGCCATAATTTCGTTGGATCTAGTATATCAAAATCAAATTTAAATTCATCTTCTTCAGGAAGAATTTGAAGACCTAATTCCCACTCAGGGTAATCACCTTTATCGATTGCTTCGTATAAGTCTTCACGGTTATAATCTGAATTTTTACCAGCGATAATTTGAGCTTCATCCCAAACTAATGAATGTGTTCCAAGCAATGGTTTCCAGTGGAATTTAACGAAGTGTGATTTCCCTTCCGCATTTACTAAACGGAAAGTATGTACTCCAAAACCTTCCATCGTACGGAAACTTTTCGGGATACCACGGTCACTCATTGTCCACATTGTCATATGTGTTGACTCTGGGTTTTGTGCAAAGAAATCCCAGAATGTATCATGAGCTGTTCCACCTTGAGGAATTTCATTATGTGGTTCTGGTTTAACTGCGTGTACTAAATCAGGGAATTTAATGGCATCCTGAATAAAGAATACTGGAATATTGTTTCCTACTAAATCATAGTTACCTTCTTCAGTATAAAATTTTGTTGCAAATCCACGCGCATCACGTACAGTATCGTTAGATCCTTTTGAACCTTGTACAGTAGAGAAACGAACAAATACAGGCGTCTTCTTACTCGTATCTGTTAAAAATTTTGCTTTAGTATATTCACTTAAATCTTCATATAATTCAAATTCACCATGTGCCCCATAACCACGCGCATGAACAATTCTTTCAGGAATACGTTCATGGTCGAAATGTGTCATCTTTTCTCTGAAATGAAAATCTTCTAATAATGTCGGACCACGTTCCCCTGCTTTTAATGAAAATTCATCTTCTGCCATTTTTAAACCTTGGTTTGTCGTTAACGGTGTATCTTCAGAATGGTCTCTACGAAATGCTTCTAATTGCTTATCTTTTTCATTAGTCATTGTAGTGCCCCCTATATTATATTTACATACAAATTACTTATTCCCATTTCAAATAAATAGAAACGTTGTACACTTTTTGTATGGAATTTTATAAAATAAAAAATTGCATTCTAATTGTAGAATGCAATTTTAGTAATTTTGACTTTACATCTAAACTTATCATTATAGTTATTTACTTTGATGTAAGCGTTTTATATAATAGGTTAAAGCTTGGAAAGTGGTGAGTTGATGTGAAATACTATCTAATACGTGTTCTAATTTCAATTGTTTGTTTTATTATCATTTCAGTTATCGATATGACTTTATTAACGAAAGGATCTACCGCTGATCTCTTCGCAAAATCTTTTCTTGTCACACTAATTTTTACAATCCTTTATTACTATATCCAGTTACATCGTCATTCCAAATATCATGATTAATTAAAAAATCTGGATTAATTAAACACAGGATTTTTGGCACCAAATATTCTTGCCTTCATTTCTTCACCTGCTGGAGTTCCAGCAAGTCCTCCTAAGCCTGTTTCTCGTAATTCTGCAGGAAGACTACGGCCAACTTTGTTCATTGCTTCGATTACTTCATCTGCAGGAATTTTACACTCAATACCAGCCAAAGCTAAATCAGCAGCAATCAGTGCATTACCTGCTCCAATTGTGTTTCTCATAACACATGGTATTTCTACTAAACCTGCGACTGGATCACATACAAGACCAAGTAGATTTCCTAAAGCATGTGCTAATGCATGTGAAGATTGTTCAGGTTTTCCACCTTTTATCGCTACTGCTGCAGCTGCTGCTATTGCTGAAGCACTACCTACTTCTGCCTGACATCCACCCATTGCACCGGCAACACATGCATTATTGGCAATTACAATACCGAATAATGATGTTGTCAGTAAGAAATCTATTTCCTGTTCTTCAGTTAAATTTAATTTGTCTTCAACAGAAAATAATACACCAGGTATTGTTCCAGATGACCCTGCAGTAGGCGTTGCACATATTAAACCCATTGCAGCATTCACTTCATTTGTAGCAATAGCATACTGCAATGCTTTTGCAACATCGCTACCGGATAAAGGTTCATTTTGTTCACGATATTTTTTCATTCTAATTGCATCTTGTCCAGTTAGACCTGTTACAGATTTCACACCCTCTCCCGAGGAGCCACGTAGAACAGCAGCTTTCATTACTTTTAGGTTCTCTTTCATTTTATTTCTTACTTCTTCATACGTCATATCAGACGTTTCCATCTCCATCTCTGTCATCAATTCAGCAAATGATTTACCTGTTTGGTTTGCTGTATCTATAATTTCTTTAATTGAGTTATACATTTTTATTCCTCCTTGTTTACTATAAATAATAGTTCGTGTTAGCTTTATACTAAATTTGAAAATTCTATATGTGGATATTTCTCTTTAATATTTTCTAGTAATGTTGGTTTTATCGGTTTGTGTAAATGTAATGCAACAATATATTTGTTATCTTTTTGCGATTTTATCTCTTCGTTGATCAATAAGCCACTTTCTGCAAGATCATTAATACATCTATTGAATTCCCCTACCGGTTGCTCTCCATATAAAACAAGAATCGGTAAAGTGTGATTAAGGACTGCACATGCACCATTGACATGAATGCTTCTCAATTTAATAGTACCGCCACCTATAGAGTTTCCACATACTTCAATATGTTTATGTTCGCTATCTAATCTAACAAGCGCTGTGTTAGGATGTTCACCTTTACTCGGTCCTTTTTCTTCAATAAATTCAATTTGAATACCTTTATCTTTAGCGATATCTATAGAATCTTTTACGCGTGGATCTTCAGTTGGAAAATTTAAAATCCCAGCGATTAAAGCTAAATCTGTTCCATGTCCTAGATGTGTTTCTGCAAAAGATTCATAATATGAAATACTTACTTTTACAGGTTCCTCACCTAAAATATGTCGTGATGCCAATCCTATTCTAACCGCTCCTGCCGTGTGTGAACTTGAAGGGCCAATCATAATTGGTCCTATAATATCGAATGCGCTTTTATAATCTGATGTTCTAGCCATTACTATTTCCTCCTATTGTTTTAACTATATATTTTTCCCAATCTGTTTATAGGTTTGTTTACTATGCATTTTGATTTCTTGCTCTTTTCAAAGTAGGCATCTTTACTGATACTGAAATGTCATGTTTCTTAAAGAAAGTTGCAAAGAGCCAAGCTAATAACATACTTGAAATTGCTACTGCTACGCCGCAAAGCAGAACAGGAACAGTATCGTTAAATCCGAACGCTACGATAAATCCTGCAATCGGAGTAGCCATTCCTGTAACATTGATAACTAAGCCAAACGCTGTGATAATACAAGCATTTACCATACCGATAATCGCATTTGAGCCATAAAGCTGAACTGGTTTTTCTGCAATAATATCAATTTGTGTTAATGGTTCAATCGCTACAGCAAATGGTGTTGCTTTAGTTCCGTATCCTAATTTTTTAAACAATACAAAGTTTGCAAATGAATTACCTGTACAGCATAAGGCCCCTATAGCCATCGGTGTACCAACTAGTCCCAACAGACTTGTTAATACCATAGAACTTAACGGTGTCATCCCAACTACAGGAATAATAGCTCCAAGTACAATCGCCAATACATAAGGATTTGCATCTCCGACAGCAGTAATTGCTGATCCAATTTGTGTTAACACGGCAATTACAGATGGTTGAATTGCTAATGCTATCAGCGTTGTTAAAGCTGGTGCCACTAAAATTACAACGATTAAGTCTAGACCTTCAGGGATACGTTTTTCTATTTGTTTAATCAAGAAGCTGATAGCATACGCGGCTATAAATGCTGGTAACAATTTAACTTTTAGTAGTGATAAGCCTACGATCAATGCATATACAGGGGTAATACCTAATTTGATACATGTTAATATTCCGACTGCCAAACCACCAAGACCTCCAAGTGTATCGCCAACTTGTACAAAGAAAGGAATATCAAACACTCCTCCAATTGCATAGCTGAGAAATGCTTGTGGTAAAAATGTTGAGCAAGCAGCTCCGGAGAGTGCTTGAAGACCCTCTTTTCCGTATGGTGCAAAATTTAAAAATAACGACATACAAATAAGTACAACAAGTAAAGTTCCTACTCCAATAATGATATCCATTGAATAATTCTCCTTTAATAATATTTTGATTTTCTAATACTTAATTTAATTTTCTTTTAGCGGCCACTAAAAATATTTGTTATGTTTTTCACAAATTCATCATAGCATTTTTGCAAACGGATACAATGAACAAATTATGAATAGATTTCGTATATTTATTTTATAATACGAATTATTATACTTATTTTTTTATTTCGGATTTAGAACAATCTGTTTACTACTGTACTTCACCGCTTTAAAGCTTTTATTTATTTAATTTCTGTTATACACATATAATTATTTAAATGTGATTTTTATCACTTATATTATCGAAACCTTTAAAATCAATTTATTTTAAAGGTTTTAAATTATCTGAATATCTTTAATTAAATAAAGTGTTATATTGAAAAAACAATTGAACATGTGCTATATATAAAATATTATTTAAATTCATAAAATATATCATATATTACTTAAATAATATCTTTAAATACTGTTATATATTTTAATAATCATTCGATATGTATGTAATATCACTTCGCCAATAAAAAAAACCGTTCATTTTAGCATGAGCTAAAACGAACGGTTTAAAATTTATTAATTTGTTGTTCTTAATTATTTATCTAAGAAGTTACGACCTTCATCTAATTTTTGGAATCCTCTTAAGAAGTATACACCTGCCATAGCTGATAAGAAGATTATACCAATAATAACTGATACACGTGTTTCATCATTAATTAACATTCCGATTAATACCATTACTAAGAAAGCAATTGTAATGTAGTTCGAGAATGGCGCGAATGGCATTTTAAATGGATGATTTTCAGCTAAATCAGGTCTTTGTTTTCTGTATTGTAAATGGCTGAATAAAATCATAAACCACGGAATCATACCTGGTAAGATAGATGCACTATAAACATATACGAAAATATTTGCTGCGCCATCAATATACATTGGTAATACTACATTTAAAATTACTCCGATAAAGATACCAATTGAAATTGTAAGTACAGCATAAACTGGTACACCATTTTTCATAACTTTTGCAAATGCACGTGGCATTTTACCTTCGTTTGCTAGTGTGTATATCATACGACTTGAACTGAAGATACCTGAGTTACAACCAGACATTGCTGCTGTAATAACTACAAAGTTAATAATAGCTGCTGCAGCTGTAATACCAACTTTAGCAAATGTCGCTACGAACGGGCTACCTACGTTACCTAATTCATCCCATGGATAAACAGTTACGATAACAAAGATTGCACCAATGTAGAAGATTAAAATACGCCAAATAATACCATTGACTGCTTTTACTACGTTTTTCTGTGGATCTTTTGTTTCACCTGCAGTAATACCGATTAATTCTACCCCTTGGTAAGAACCTACTACCATTGAAAGTGCAAAGAAGAATCCTACGATACCTTTAGGGAAGAATCCACCATGTTCCGTTAAGTTACCAAATCCAATAGGATTACCATTGTTACCAAATCCAAATAATATAATACCTAAACCTGCTATGATCATTAAAACAATTGTTACAATCTTAATCATTGCAAACCAGAATTCGAATTCTCCGAATGCTTTAACTGAAGCCATATTCGCTAATGCTAAAGTCACAATTACGATAATACCTGGAATCCAAGTAGGTAAATCCGGCCACCAATATTGCATATATTGTCCAACAGCGATTACTTCACTCATACCAACTACAACCCACTGGAATATGTTTGCCCATGCTGTAACATAACCAAACACCGGGTGTAAGTATGTTGAAGCATAATCAGCAAATGATCCAGTTGTAGGGAATAAATAAACTAATTCCCCCATCGCACGCATTACTAAAAATAAAAATAATCCAGCAACTAAATAAGCTAAAATTGCTGATGGTCCAGTCCATTTAATCGTACTTGATGCACCCATGAATAAACCTACCCCAATGGTACCACCTAATGCGATCATTTGGACTTGTCTTGAACTAAGACCTCTCTTTAAATGATTGTCTTCCATTTTTTCTATCCCCTTTTGTTTTTTAAATATTAAAACATTCTTTACTATTCTGAAATTATACTATAATTTCAGAAAATTAGAAGTACTATTTATAAACTTTAGGAGAATATGAAAAGGGTGCAAGAGAAAACCCTTACACCCACGTGCTTTAACGCTTTAAACTTTTTTGAAAAAATTATTTTCAAATAGATTATTTCCTTTTATTTTTTATAATCGTAAGCAACCTCTTGTAATTTTTCATCATATTCAATATATAAATCGTAATCTTTGAAAAACCACTCATCCATTTCGTTAACATAGAAAATAATACCATCTGCTTCAACTTTTGCAATCGCTTTATCATAATCCGGATCCACATTAAATGCTAAAGAGTGACTCTCCTGAATCTTGCTTGAACCATAAATTTTAGCATAGAATTTAACTGCCTGTCCTGCTTCTAAACCAACTTCGTCTTTGAACCATTGCAGTGCTTTATCTGAAATATAAATATTCATATCGTACCTCCCATAATAAGTCTTGCTGAAGAAATTATATCATCAGACTAATATTAAAGTCTTAAATTATGTCTTCATTGAAATAACTAATATGTTAAGGCTGTTTCTTCACCTTTCAACACACGCATGACACCTTCGTATAAAGCTAGTAATTCTTCTTCGCCAGGCATTACTTTTACTTCAGAAATCCACTCAACATGTGATTTTATGTTATCAACAACATATTGGGAATGACTCACACCACCTGTTAAAATGATATAATCTACATCACCTTTCAATACCGCTGCCATTTCAGCAATACCTTTAGCAATCTGATAACACATGCCATCAAAATAAAGCTTTGCTTCCTTATCTCCGTTTAAAGCTTTTTGTTCAATCGTTTGAATATCAATTTCACCTAAATAAGACTTCATACCACCTTCTCCAGCTAGTATTGATTTCACTTGTGAAATATTTAACTTTTCTTCAATAATGAGCTTCGCAAAATTTATTAATGGTAGTTGCCCAGTTCGCTCGGGAGAATAAGGTCCTTCGCCATCAAATGCATTTACACAATCAATAACTCGCCCTGACTGATGTGCACCAATTGAAATACCGCCACCGATATGGGTAACAATCACATTAGCATCAAAATAATCCATGCCTTCTTCGGCTAACACTTTACGTGCCACAGCTTTTTGATTTAATGCATGAAATACACTTCGACGTTCGATACCTTTAAATCCTGAAATGCGTGCGATATCTTCAAATTCATCAACTACAACAGGGTCTACCGTATATGCTTTCACACCGTAATCACGAGCAATATCATTAGCGATGATTGCACCTAAATTTGAAGCATGCATACCATATGTACCAGAACGAAGATCATTTACCATCTCTTCATTCACCAAGTACGTGCCTCCAATAATCGACTTCATCAGTCCACCGCGGGCAACAACTGCTGCTAAATCTCCCGGATAAATATTATGAGACTCTAAGAAAGTACGTAAACGCTCTTCTCGCATCTCAATTTGATCCATTACTGTATCATACTTTCCAATCTCTTCAACCGTATATCTAAAAATACTTTCGTCCACACAATTATCACTACAATATAGAGCAACCTTACTAGAAGTTGAACCTGGATTAATGACTAATATATATTTTCCGTCCATTATATGTCCCTCACTTGTCGTACTGCAAAGTCTAATGCGTACAATTTACTTTCTGTAGAATCACTGCGCGAAGTAAGTACTATCGGTACTTTTGCACCAACGATCGTACCTCCAATTATCGCGTTTCCTATTACTGAGAAAGCTTTATACAATACATTACCAACATCAATTGTAGGTACTACTAAGATATCTGCATCTCCTTTAATATTACCGTCATAACCTTTATGTTCTGCAGCCTCTTTAGAAATAGCTAAATCAAAAGAAATAGGGCCCGCAATAAGCATATCTTCTCTATCTTCAAATAATGAAACGACCTCACTTGCTAATACTGAAGATGGCATCTTCGGATTAAATGTCTCTGCAGAACTAATCATTGCCACTTTAGGTTGCGAAATACCTATGCGATGCGCCACATCAATTGCATTATCAGTAATTTGCTTTAACTGTTCAGAAGTTGGCGTTATATTCATTGCCGCATCCGTTAATAATAATTGTCTATTATTTCCCGGTAAATCAACAAGCGCTATATGTGATAACACAGATTGACTACGCAAATTATGTTCTTTTTGAAGCACCTCTTTTAATACCGTACGCGTTTGTACCATACCTTTCATCAGCACTTGAGCATCTCCAGCAGCAGCCATTTCAACCGCACGTTTAACACATGCTTCCTCACTTTCACATCGCTCATATATCCACACTTCATCAGAATCAATATTCTCTTCAGTATCAAATATGAAAAAAGATACAACATCTATATATAATTGTTTCGCTTTTGTTATAACTTCTAATATCTCTGGCCTTGAACCACCAGGAATAGCTACCTTAATCATCTACATTCCTTCTTTCTAATTATAACCTAGTACTAAGACTAGATAATATTTTTGTTCGATAGTATTTTCTCATATTCAAAAATAGATGTAAAGGAAACAGATAGTAGATATTATTTGCTTTAGTTAATACATTTAATAATATATTATTTTTAGATTTCCTTACCTAAAAATTTAATATAAATAATAAATACATATCATTTTACAGATAATTGAAATATATTGGCACTTAATATAATATTGAAACATAAAAAGAATTAAGGTGATAATTTGAGATGGACAAAAAGAAAACAACTTATTGAAGACTTTATTTATGCTCCATTAAAAAATCGTATTTCAATCAATCGTATTGTTTATAGGAAATCTCACGATCAGGAAGCGCGAATGACTATAACATTCGATAAAAAAGAAATATTTACAGCTGATAATATCCAATTTGGTTTAAAATCATTTGAGTTAGAAAAACAAGGTGTCGGAAAGGAATATCAACCATTCAATTATGATGATAAGAAAATAGATTTATTTGAAAAAACAATTAGAGATGCAACAGAAGCTGAAGGAAAATATGCAGTTTATTATTTAGATGATTTCTTTGATTATTTTTCACTTTCAATAGATGAAGCATTGCACCATCCTCATGAACTCATCCGAGCTTTCTCGATGATAGATAAAAGATTAGGCAAAAGAAGATTTAGTACACTTGATGTAAGTAATGAACATAAATTAGTTCAGGGATTTTACGAAATAAGAAAGCTAAGTTGGGAGAAAGTTTAATGAAACTTTATCTTGTAAGACATGGGCAGGACACACTTAATAAAAGAGGTGGTTGGTCACAGGAACCATTAACTCAAGAAGGTATAAAAGAAGTAGAATTACTATCACAAAAAATAAAAGACATTAAATTCGATTATATCATTGCAAGTGATCTTCAAAGAACTGTTCAAACAGCAAATATCATTCGAAGTCGACTCCTATTTCCAAAAGATATAATTCTAGATGGTTGTTTACGTGAAGTAAATAACGGACTCTTAGCTGGAATGGATAATGAATTAGCATTAGAGAAATTTCCAAACCTCTTTTGGAATACATTAGATTGGGAAGAATCTTATCCTCAAGGGGAAAGTCCCACTCAATTCTTCGAAAGAATTTCTAATTGGTATCAAAATTTTCTTTCAGAATATCGTACATCGAATAACGTACTTATTGTGACTCATCAAGGTGTAATAGACATCTTGCTTTGTATAATAAACAACAAATCATTCTCAAATAAAAAAGTTCATTATAAAATTAAATGCGGTCAAATGATAACGATAGTTATTGAATGACTATCTTAAATATATTGATACACAAAATTTTCATATTTCTGACCAATTATTTTCACAATCTTGTGATTTTATTATATGTATTTTGTGCTAATATTTATTTTAACTTGTGAAAATATGGAGGAAAGTTTGTGAAAAAGTATTTTAATAATGTGTTCTGGAGATGGCATTTCTATGCAGCGATTTTCATTACACCGCTACTCATTACTTTAAGTATTTCAGGCATCATGTATTTATTCTATCCAGAAGTAGAAAACAAATTAAATCACAACCTATTGTTTGAACAAACAAATAAACCAGCACAATCGCTCAATGATGGTATCGATGACATACTGAGTAGTCATCCTGGATATCATGTGATGAAGATTAGTTTCCTAAAAGATGATTACAACACACGAGTATCCATAATGGGACCAGATGATGCTTCTAAAGTTGTTTATCTAGATCACCATAATCAAATGAAAGGTGAAATAGAGCCTTCTAATTTGTTTTCAAATTTCTCACGTGAGATGCACTCAAATCTATTAACAGGCAATACTTTTATTAATTATTTAGTAGAGCTTGCAAGTTGCTGGGCAATATTCTTAATCGTTACAGGATTGTTCATGACTTTTTTCCGTAAATACATTACAAACAGTGCTTCAAAAATCAAACGTAAAAATCAAGCGAAGTTCCATGCAATGCTCGGTTCAATTTTAAGTATTCCGTTATTACTGATTGTGTTAACTGGATTACCCTGGTCAGGATTTATGGGTGCCAAAATTTATGACTTTGCAGTAAATCATTCGCTTGTCGGTTACCCTGAATCTGTAAAGACGCCACCTGTATCTAACAATGAAATTGCTTGGGCAACTCGTGGTGAGCATACTGACTCTAAATCTCACGAGGGCAATAGATTACCGATTACGCATATTAATGCGATTGCGCAAGAGGAAGGATTTAAGAAGCCTTATAGTATCACTGTACCGATGGATGACAAGGGGACCTATGTATTATCTAAAGCTGCTGGAACTGGTGTGACTGGTCTAGATGCAAATCCACTAGAAGAACGCACTATTCATCTTGATCAATATTCAGGAATGAAACTTGCAATTTACGACTTTAATGACTATGGTATACTTGCAAAATTTATTGCAGTCGGTATCCCACTTCATGAAGGGAATTTATTTGGGCTAGCAAATAAAGTAATCAACTTATTATTTATTGTTGGTTTACTCACATTAACTTTCTTTGGTATTAAGATTTATTTTATGCGTAAACAAAAAGGTAAACTATCAACACCTAAGTCACAGCCTTATATGAAATATACTTGGTTTTTCGCAATATTACTTATTCTAATGGGAATGCTAATGCCTCTATTTGGCATCTCACTCATAATCATTGCATTTATCGAGCTCATTTTACTGATGAGCAAGAAGAAATACGCGATATAATATAGAACTAATAGAGTAGCTGGATAATTCCAGTTACTTTTTTTAATTTTCAAACAATTGTGATTGTGTGACATCATTTATTCATGTAAGATAAGTCATATTATATTGTACGGAGCTGATTGTATGATTCAAAACAGACATAAACTCGCATTAAAGGTTGCATTTCCACCCACTATTCCAATCTTAACTGGGTTTATCTTTCTCGGAATGACTTTTGGTATATATATGCTTTCTTTAGGACATTCGATATGGATGGCTGTTCTTATGAGTGCTTGTATTTTTGCTGGTTCTATGGAATTTGTAGCAGCAACGATGCTGCTTGGTATCTTTAATCCGTTTTGTGCTTTTATACTTGCACTTATGATTAACGCACGGCATTTATTTTATGGGATTTCGATGCTCGATCGATTTAAAGGGACGGGCAGAAAGAAATAGTATTTAATATTTGGTAAGTCTTACTTTGTTCTCCCAACCATGCTTATAATGCTTGCAATATTCATTGTCTTTAAACGTCCTTTGACGAGAGTTGGTGAGCACATATGTCGATAGCAGAACAGCTAATTATTATCTTTTCGGTTACTATCGCTACAATGTTAACCCGCTTCTTACCTTTCATCGTATTTAAAGGAGATAAACCATTACCTGAGCTTATTGAATATTTAGGTCGTGTATTACCTCCCGCTGTATTTGGATTACTTGTTGTATATGCATTAAAGGATATTAAATGGAGTTTACCTTCTGCCAATATTCCTGCAATACTTGCAATTACTTTGATTATCGTATTACATTCATGGAAACGTAATATGCTTTTATCTATCGCTGTAGGAACGCTATACTATATGTTACTTATTCGATTAGTCTAAACAGAAAAAGCTACAATTCTTATCGAATTGTAGCTTTTTCTATATTATGATTAAGCATCTATTTGATGATTTCTTTAGTTTTAGCATCAATTTCAAATTCTTTTGATTTTCCATCTTTAGCGAGTTCAACGTCATATTTTACTACGCCATCATCTTCATCTAAACTCCATTCTTTCACATCTCCGTTATATTCTTTCTTAGCAACTTCAATGATGTCTTCAACTGGCGTTACATCTTTATAATTGATTGTCGTTTCTTTGTCATTTTCTTTTTCTGATTCTTTTTTAAGTACTTTATTACTTACAGCATCAACTGTCACTTCATGAGATTCATTTCCATCTCTTAAATTAACATCATATGCCCACTTTTTCTCTTTATCATCATAGTCAAAAGAGATACTTTCAAGATCACCTTTAACTTCTTTTTGTGCGGTTTCAATCGCCTGAGTCGCATCCGTCTTTACTTCGCTATAATCAACTGATTTATCATCTTCATTGCCACAGGCCCCTAATAGTAATGATGCACCTAGAACAAGTGCTGAAGATTGTTTTATATATTTGTTCATCATATTCAGCTCCTTTTTTGAGTTATTAAATTTATACCCAAAATTTAATATATACAAACAAATATTATCAATATGTATAGCAATCACCATATAATCTAAATATTAAGCGAGAATGAGTTTTATAAAACTTTTATCAATTTCATCAATACGAATTGCAATGGTAATCTCCCATATAAAGCGCTCTTCGGTAGTCGTTTATCACCTAATGGAATTCCTTTTCTTGCCATATAAATATTCGCCGGAAATACTCCTAATAAAAATGTATTGATTAACTTCTTAGCACTTTCACTTGGTTTTTTAATAATCAAGTAAACACCCATTATCATCTCAATTACCCCGGAAATATAGACAATTTCCTTTTTAAAGGGTATATAACCTGGAACAATCTTCGTAAAATTCGGCTCTCTTAGGAAATGAAGTACTCCTGCCGTAAAAAATCCTAATCCTAGTATCGTTTTCAGTAATAATTTTATTAATTTCATTTTATTGCTCCTCTATTGTTTTTAGTGCGTATTTCTCAATGACATCTTCCAAATGCGGATACACTTGCTTTAATTCATCTTTCGTAAATAATTCAAATCCCTCAAATGTAAATCCAGGTGATACCATACATCCAACGAAACTCCATGCATTATCCTCTTCAACGCTTGATGCAAAGATGGTATGTTTCGGTACTAAAAATTGTGGTACTTCTCCATTCATTACGTCTAATCCTAATTTAACTGCTTCATACTTACCATCGGGATAAATCATATGAACGGTAAGTGAATCCCCTCCCTGGTAATACCATAATTCATCTGAATTTATCCGATGAAAATGTGAGATATTTCCTGTTTCTAAAAGAAAATAGATGCTTGTATATAGTGCTCTACCATCAGCAGTTACTTCATTTGAGCGATATGTTTCATAATAATAGCCACCTTCAGGATGTGGCTGCATACGTAATTTTTTAATCAATTGATCTTTATTCATTTTCTTTCTCCATAATTTTATTAATTTTAAAACTACACCTTGGTGCTATTTTATCATTTAACCACTTTTCATATAGTAAATTCTGATAAGCTATATAAGCATTCTCTCCATAAATCTTATCTGGACCATATACATATAATGGTGGTAGGGCTGCTGTATTAAATAAATGCTTATGTTCGGAAATAATAGTAGCTAGATTGTCGATGTCTTTCTTAAATGTTTCCGAACGTTTACCGCCTCTTCGTGTATGTTCATCATCCATCACTTTTAGCATAGCAAAGCAATCTAAAATATATGGATGACCTTCATTATACACATGTTTAACAATGGGATGGTGTAAGTATCTAATGTTCCCATCAATAATATTTAATGCCGATAAACACACACGAATAATCTGATAAAGTTCTAACACTTGTTTAGACAATCTTCTATTATCTAAATAACGTGCAGATATTTCATGATTCTCGCTAACTCTAAAAATTTGCACGGTGATCTTCGTCCTTCATAAATTGATATACGATATATAAATAGATAACATGACCTACCATCCAAACTAAAAACATCGGTAAAGAAGATGAATATTGTTGATATACTGCAATATTTATTAATAATAAATACAGCAAAATAAAAACAAGTATAGTTATTAGTAGCGCTATTTTGAATAATGTTCCTTTTCGATATAATTGTTCTAGCGAACTGAAAAGGATGATGCTAACGATAAAGTGTGGTAATAACTCTTTCCATAAAACCATTTCTTTTTGATGTGTCAAAAAATCAATATTTAATAATAGTCGGACAGTGTTTGTACCAAAACAATAATCGCCTATTAACAACAATATATATAATGAAAGTCCGGATAACATTCCCAGTATAATTTTTCTAACCACGTGTCATTTTCTCCTCTATGCTTATTATTTAGTAAAAGAAGCAATCAACATCTTAAGTGATTATCTCTTTCATTATTATATTGTATCAAAAGAATCTTCTCATAATTGTTTTTAATGGTGGCATCTTTTCAAATTTATTTTCTTCTAGAATTGAGCGTAACTCAAATTTAGCGTATCCTAACGCTTCATACCATACAATTTGCCCAGGAAAATCTAAAGGCACCCGCGAGCTCTTCTGGTTTCGTTACAGTATTACCCACACCACCACAACTTTCCGCAAATTTAGCAAAATCGATATCACCAAAATCAATGGCATACTCTAATTCATCCGCTGCTTGTTGTTCATATTTAATGAATGATAACTGTTTATTATTTAAAACGACGATAATCATTGGTAAATTATGATATACAGCTGTAGCAAAGTCCTGCATTATCCGTTGAGGACAATATTAATCAAAATATACATCTTATAGGTATACATTCCTATTTCCATTATGTGCAAATGACATATCATTTTTGTTAAGATATACATATACGAATCATATAAAATGAGGAGGAAATACAATGAAAGTTTTAGTAGCCGGCGAAATACCTGAAAAGGGTCTAAAGTTCTTAAAAGAAAACTTCGATGATGTTGATGTATTCGAAGGAGATAAATTAATCGCTAAGGATGAATTAATCACACGTATTGCGGATAGAGATGCATTGATTAGTTTACTATCTACTAATGTAGATAAAGATGTCATTGATGCTGCACCAAATTTAAAGATCATCGCAAACTATGGCGCTGGATTTAACAATATTGATAGTGAATATGCACGCTCAAAAGACATCGATGTTACCAATACGCCGAAAGCTTCAACAAATGCAACAGCAGATTTGACATTTGCGATACTACTAGCTGCAGCAAGACGTGTTGTCGAAGGAGATAAAGTATGTCGTACGACCGGCTTTAACGGATGGGCACCATTATTTTTCCGTGGCCGTGAAGTTTCAGGTAAGACAATTGGTATTATCGGTTTAGGAGAAATCGGACAAGCGGTAGCACGCCGTGCAAAAGGATTCGATATGGATATTCTATATACAGGACCAAACCGTCATGAAGATCGTGAAGCATCAACTGGCGCTAAATATGTTTCGCTTGAAGAGTTACTACAACAATCGGACTTTATTACAATTAATTCTGCTTATAATCCATCAATGAAACATATGATCGATAAAGCACAAATCGAAATGATGAAGCCAACGGCATATTTAATCAATGCATCACGTGGGCCTGTCGTTCATGAAGCAGCACTTGCTGATGCATTGGAAGCGAAAGTTATTGAAGGTGCCGCTTTAGATGTATTTGAATTCGAACCTGAAATCAATGAAAAGCTAATAAAATTAGACAATGTAGTCATCACGCCACATATCGGAAACGCAACATTTGAGGCACGTGATATGATGGCCGATATCGTTACACAAAATGTATTCAAGAAACTGAATAACGAACAACCAGATTATATTGTGAATTAAGAAATTGTTTTATAGATAGATAAATATATAGGCGTTAAAGAGGAAACCAACTTCGATTGATTTCCTCTTTTCCTTTTCTCTAGTAGACCCTTATAATGTTGCCGATGTTGCAGCTACAGTGTTACTTTCCTGCATATCTGTGTGAATTGCCATAACGATTGCAATTACATGTGCTACATTTACACTTTTATCAATAATATCAATTCCAAATGTATCTCTCCATTGGAAGAATTTTTTACTAATTTCAGCAACAACACGTCCATTACCATCTTCAATCGTATATTCATAACTTAAGAAGTTCCCACGTACAATCCAGTCTTCTCCTTCAATTAGAAAAGTTGGTCTAAACGATAACATCTTCTTACGAATCGTTAGTGATTCATAACCATTCACTAATACATCCATTGTTGTAGAAAAAGCTGCTGCGCGTTGTTTAATAAACGCTAACTCATTACCATATGTATCAAGAATTCTTAACTTTCTACGTCCTAATAAATCATGCTGACCTTTCGCCGTATAAACGACTTCATCCTGTTCGTTCATAATCGAAAAATCTTGAGTCCACGAAAGTAACTTTTTCTTCGCATAAAGTTTCAATTTCAACAGCTCCTATTCCATAGTTTTCAAATAAATTATACAATATTTAATCATTAGTTGAAAGATTACACTCAGTTAATTATTTTCTTATTTATCAAATAATATTCTTTGCTCATTCTTATAAGCATCATCCTGATACCTTATATTAGTAAGTTCCCATCTATTACGGATTTTAGTGAACATGAAGATGACGTTGCCATAACAATAATGCATTTGGTACCCACTGAGGTATTCTAAATCTGGTTCTCCTAGTAACAATTTCATTTTCTTAACTGTGAACTCACTTATATGTGGGAAAACAAACTCTACAGTTCTTAATTTATATTTCTTTCGCTTATCTTTTTTATCCCCTTCAAACCACAATGCAAAATAACTCGCCTGTTCTTCATATTGATTACCATAAAAGTAAGCAACAATATCCTGAAATGACTTTAAAGCATTCTTTACTTTGTCAGTTGGTTGCCCATAAACTTCATAAAACTTTTGCGCTGTTATACCAAGTGATAATTCATTTTGAACAAACTTACCTGTTATTAATGTATCTAGAACTTCTTCGTTCAAAATATCTGGCAGTTTAATATTTTTATATTTCACCATCTAATGCTCCTCAAATTCAAATCTTTCGCGTTCTTTTTGTGCAGTCTCATCATTACCAAACCACACTTGTTTCACGTAAAACTTTCCTTCCCAATCCTTATCAAACGAGACATTGACGTTGCCATAGCGATAACTTTTATTGCCCAGTGCTATCCCTTTTTGCTCAGGTTTACCCCATATTTTCATGAATGCCTTCATACTAATATTCTTATGCATTTCATAATAATAATTAATATCAGTAAATACATAATCCCGTTCATCCATCCCTTTTGCGCCTTTAAAGAACGGAGAGATGATTGTATTATTATATCGACTGCGGTAATACAATGCAGTTACGTATTTTTCTCCCATATTGATCAATGCTTCTGTCGGTTCACCAAAGATTGCTTCAAATTCTTTTCTCGTAATACCGAATTTAGCATCTTTAAAGCCATAAGTTTTGCCTTTCATAGCTTTCATCACTTTCTTATCCAGTATATCCGGCAATTCAATTTCATGTACATTATCAGGAATTTGAAGTTTGTAATTCGGTTCGATGGCTTTTATCTTTTCTGCTACAAATCTAAAACGTGCATTTGGAATAATATCATAATCTGGATGTTCTGCATTACCAATAAATGCTTTCATCGATGCAACATCTTTAAATTCTTGTAATTCTAAAATTCTGAAACCATGAAAGGCTGCTAAATAATAGGATTGATCCAGCCAATTGACAGCGATATCAAACAATAATTGTCCCATGGTATGCGCCTCAACTGTATCCATATGCGTAGCAATATTTGAAACCAAATAGGCTAATTCTGTGTCCGCTTCTTCTTCCATAAAATATCCCATCACTTCATTAGCGTCACAATCTGCAACAATTTTTTGTAACTCATTAGGTAATTTATCTATCAATATATCTACAGACTTCATCATAACACCTCTTTATAATGTAATTGATACAATAATATAATCATTATAACTTTTACATACAATAAATGTATATTCTATTTACAAATGTTATTTTTCTTTTGTATTTGGGTAAAAATATATCATATGTAAGGAGTGATACTTTATGAAAAAATCATTAATCTATCCCTCAGTTGCATTATTACTACTCACAGGCTGTAGCCAGGAGAATGATTCATCCAATAATAAAGATGCGCAACAAGAAGCAGTCAAACAGCTTAAAGTAAAAGACTATCAAACATTATCTTACAAAGAAAAAGTTGACAGTACACCTCAAAAGATTGATAACAAATATGGGGCATTTAATTATGATTTTGTCAGAGATAAAGATGATGAGATATTTATGAAGCAGTTTATGAATAAGAAAAAAACGCCTCAAAAAGGAGATTTTGTTCTAGCTGTAGGTGCAAAACAAGATAAATTATATAAATTTAATAGCGAATCGATGACAAGCAAGACAACGGAAATGCATGTAGGTAAAGATTTTCAATTTACAGGCATAGCTTATAATAGATATCATCATTTTATAGAACTTTTTGAAGAAGCTAAAAAACCATCAATCAAAGGCGATCAATATACGTTCCAAATTAAAGATAACCCTAAGCTAATTCAACTTAATTCGGGTGGTATGTATCCACTATACACAGATAAGACTGCAGCAAATAGTAAAGAAATTAAAAAAGCATTAGAAAATATGAAAACATCAGTTGATGACAAGCTCGAAAAAGGCTATGTCACATTCACGCTTAAAAATAATCATATCCAAAAAGTAAAGTTACATGAAGTATTTAAAGGATTTGAACCCCATGAAGTTACTTACTCTTTCTATGACTTTAATCATAAAGATGATGTGAAATTTAATACAAAATAAAAATGAGATGCGCCCTGCATCTCATTTTTATTTTGTTATTTAATTTATTCTAAAATATCTGTCTAAAATTTCTAATACTTATAAAACTGATTTCAATTGCTGAATCTCTTTTTCTGTTATTTCATGGCCACCATCAAACAACATAAAGTTCACATTATCAAATGATGATTTAAACTGCATTTCTAATGCTTTAGCTTGTCCAGGTGATACCATATAGTCGTTTGCACCCGCTGTTATGATAACTTTCGTATCACGTTTAGCATTCGATACGTCATACTTTAAATCTGATGGGTGCATTAATACTGCCACATCTATCTCAATAGCATTCTCTAAGAATCCTATAATAAAGTTAGCGCCATTAGAATAACCTAGGAAAGTTACCTTATCATAAACTAAATTTAGTTCATTTATTACTTTTGTTACACGACGGACCGCATCATTATATGCATTACGATCCATCTCACCATTCACTAAAGGCGGGAAGAATCGTCTGCTCATTCCACTGCCACTATCACCTTCAAAGCTTAATACATCAGCACCAGGAAATAGTTCACCTGCTATTCCTAATAATTGATACTCATTGCCACCCGTTCCATGAAATAAAACAACTAATTCCTTTGAATCATTCTTCTGATAAAAGTAATTCATGACGCACCTCCTAAACACTTATTCGAATAATGTATTGCATATGTTTCTTATTTCTTTGTCTTTTATCTCTTATTTTTTTATCTTTTATATCTTATATTCTATATTTTATCTTTCTAGTTTCAATTATTACTATTTACTTCTTACTGTATCGATATGGCGCACTTGTGATTCGATATATTCACGTTGTCCTTCTAAAAATGGAGGTAATGATAATTTCTCACCTAATGTTTCATAAGGTTCATCACCCATAAATCCAGGACCGTCCGTTGCGATTTCAAATAGAATCGGCATAGCAAGTCTAGCATAAAGTGATTTAAAGAAGAAACGATCAACATAACCAGAGTTTGGTAAGTTACATGAATCTAATCTGTCAATCCATGCTCTAAGTGTTTCTTCATCTGGTACACGGAAAGCTACATGATGCACTGTTCCGAATCCTTGATAAGCAGTTTGACTAGTAGTGTCATCTACAATAATTACTGAAGCACCATTACCGCCTTCTCCTGTTTCAAATAAGTGATAATTGCCTTCTGATTGAGTTTCTTTAAATAAATATACCGCTTCAAATGCTGATTTAAACGCAGTAAATTGATTTACTGTAATAAACACTGGTCCTAATCCATAAATACCGAATTCTTCTGGTACAGGTCCATTTTTCCATGCGACACCTGGTGCTACACCATTATCATGCTCATCAGAGATAATTTGATATAACTGACCATCGAAATCTTCGAAAGGTAAAATCTTTTTACCGAACATTTCCTGAATGCCCTCATGTTTTACTTTAAATGATTCAAAACGATCTAAGAAATATTCCACCGCTTTGTCATTCGGTACTCTAAATGAAGTTCTAGCAATTTCATTTGTACCATGTTGTCCTTTTGAAATACCTTTGAAATCAAAGAATGTCATATCAGTTCCGGCATTCCCTTCATCATCTGCAAAGAATAGATGATACGTATTAATATCATCCTGGTTAACTGTCTTCTTTACTAATCTTAAACCTAAAATATCATTAAAAAAGTCATAGATTTTCTCGGCGCTACTTGTAATTGCTGTTACGTGATGTATTCCTGTTAATTGATTCATTTCGTTCATTTGATTCACTCCTGTTCTGATTTATAATTATATCTTCTTTAATATTTCAAACTGTTTTTCAACACTTAAGATATAATTAATATACTTAGTACATTTAATATACTAACAATCTAAAAAATTTGCAACACTTTATGCTCACAGTACATAATAAGTAATATCAAACATACAGTTAGGAATGGTTCTATGACAATTATCCATCACGTTTCCATCGTTAACCGCAATGCACGTAAGTCTTTTGAGTTCTATAGAGAGGTACTTGGTCTAAATTTACTCATGAAGACCGTTAATCAGGATGACAATAATATGTATCATTTATTTTTCGGCGACAAGACCGGACGTCCAGGTACCGAAGTAACAATCTTCGAAATTACTGAAGGCGTAGATAAACAGTTCGGAACAAATGATATTGAACGTTTAATGTTCAAAGTTCAATCTAAAAGTTCACTCGAGTTTTTTATGAAGCGATTTGAAGATTTTGATATTTGTCATTATGGCTTAGAGCAATATGCTGGCCGTGACATATTAAGATTTGAAGGCCCAGATGATACAAATCTTGGTTTAGCCGTTATGCACTCAGAAGAGAATATCATTGACTATGTTGTTCCAGAACATACTGATATCCCAGAAAAACATCGTATTATTGCCCTTGATTCTGTCCATCTACGTACACGTTATGACCAGGCTACAATCAAGGAAATTAAACACTATTTCGATTTTGAAACAATAGAGACAATCAACTTCTTTGATTCAAAGAATAAAGTAACCATCATGAGCAATCATAAGAAAAAAGACCGCCATGAGTTACACATTATTCATGATGACGTATCTCATGATAGTATCTCTGGTATCGGTTCAATTCACCATCTAGCTTTATCATCTGAAGATATCGAAGCGTTACAGGTGTTAGAAAACAGTTTAGAACAGAGAAATATTATGAACTCTCACATTAAAAATCGTGAGTTCTTCCAATCTATCTATTATAGAGATCCAAACAACATATTATTCGAAGTCGCTACGATGGATGGTACGAAACCACCTCAACCGAATAAAGAAAGCAAAGACTTTAATGAGATTCCAATTGTGTTACCCGGATATTTAGAACCAAAACGCGCTGAGATTGAAGCACATTTATCATAAAAAAAATGAGGTTGCGATATGTTGTTGATATCGCAACCTCATACTATATTTATTGGCTTTTTGACCTCTAAGTTGTGAAACATAGCTTTTATCGCAACCTTAATCTAATTCTTTATTTTTATTATATGACTTTCTTAATGAAATATAATCAAATAACAAATAAAAGATAGCGAAAAGTATCGACATAAATATATAATCCATACCTTCATATAAATTGTTTGGAATTCCCTTAATCACTAACATTACTATCCCAAAAAATATACCAGATAAGATTGCATGTAGCACAACTTCTTTTCTTGTTCTCTTATACTCTTTTTCAGTACTTATTTCAGTATGTTCCATACCTGATAATATATATCTAAAATAAGGGTAACCTATCAAAAGAACTGAAGATAAAAATAAGATTATACCCAAATCAATTTCCAAACTAACAAAATAATATAAACTCATAAAAACAAACAATAATACCACATTTACAACTAAAGCTTCTGCCATGAAATATAGAATTCTTGTTTTTTTATATTCGTCACTTGGTAGCAATCCATTTAAAAAAGATTTATTCATCTTATTAATCCTCCCAAAATAATTGATCTAGTGTTTTATCTAATGCTTTTGCAATCTCGATACATAAATTCAAACTCGGGTTATACTCACCTTTTTCAATTAAACCTATTGTCTGTCTAGTGGCATTAACTTTCTTCGCTAATTGTTCTTGCGTCATACCTATTTCTAATCTGGCTATTTTAATTTTACTAATCATTTCATCACCTAATGCAATATATATATTACTTATGTTAATTATATATTACATCATGTGCAGAATTAATGCAAATAAAAAAATCCTAAGATTTTTCTTAAGATTTTCCTATTCCACCAAAAACGCGACCTCTACCTGATCTTCAACAAACGAGTGTCGAATACTGTCTTCAAAAGGATTACTTACCGGATTTCCTACATACATTTGAACTGTATCTTTGCCTACCTTCATCGTATCTTTTTTCGGTTGCATGCCGTCATACGTCTTAATATTTACGTCACCCAGTACCAATCGATATTGATTTCCTTCCGGCACTGCAAATGCAAACCCGGAATATGTTGATTTATTTTTGTGATAAGAGACTTGAATCACATAGAACTGTGTCTTCCATGCTTTATTTGGTGTATAAATAGCAGAAACAACATCATCTGTCTTTATAATATTTTTCACCATTGCCTTCTGCGCATCTTCTGCCGAATCATATAACCCTTTCTCTACTGCAGTAATATGTTCTGACTTCACTTCCTGTTTATCTACTTTATCATGTGGCATCTTCAACCAGACGATACCCATAAACAATAGTATTGCTAACACTGACACCGGAAGTAACAATTTTTGTTCTCTACGCATACTTCCACCTCACTATACACTTTAATCCTATCTACATTGTATAATACATCAGCGTTTTTGTAAGCGTTATCACTTATAAATTATTTGTTTTCTAAGTTATCTATATGCTTTAGTTGTTCAGTAAGTGCATCCGCATTAACTGTTTCGTCAATTGTCGTTTTTGAGTCTACTACGTGTTTATCCTGCAGCGTTAATGTACGCGTCTTAATCATGTCACTAAAATATGCATCATGACTAACAAAGAGTACTGTGCCTTTGTATTGTTTAAGCAGATTAGCAATAATATCCTGCATTTCAATATCGAAGTAATTTGTCGGTTCATCGAGAATGAGTAGATGTGCTTTTGAGAAATAGAGTTTTACAAATGATAGCCTGCACTTCTCTCCCATAGACAAATTTTGAACGAGATCATCCATACGTGATGCATCAAATCTGAATGCTGCTAGTATCGTGCGTGCCTGAGTTACGTCAATTTCAAGTGCTGTTATTTCTTCCAGGACGGTATGACTTGATATTAAATTCTCAAGCTTCTGAGAAAAATATCCTATTTCAAGTGTGGGTGGTGTTCTTATCTCTCCATGTTGTATCGGTATTCCTCCGGTAATCAATTTGAGTAACGTTGATTTTCCTGAGCCATTCTTTCCTTTAATTTGAACGATTTCCCCGCGTTCTAATGAAAAAGTAACATGGTTAAATAATGGTTCATCAAATGCATGACTTACATCTATGCATTGCAATACGTATTTATTATTGATTTCACTCGCTTCAATATCATATTCCGTACGCACTGCTTTTTCTACTTTACCTTCAAAGTTTGACATTTCATGATTCAATCTCGATTCTCGTGCCTTCATCCTTTTTGCCATTTTGGCAAGCTTTTTCTGCTCCCCGAAATCTCGTACACTCGCTTTATGATTCATTTCATGATGCCATTCACGCATCTGCTGAATCATTTGTTTCATACGTTTCTTTTCTTTTTGTTCTTTTTCAACGCGTGCTGCATTCGTCTTCTCTTCTAGATCAATCTGTGATTTATATTGATCATATGTCATATGAAACTTCCTTAATCCATCACGCGTTAACTCCAATATATAATCTGCTGTTTGATTAATAAACGCTCTGTCATGACTGGCATATAGCATCGTAAAATCATTGTGTTTCATCCAGTTTACGAGCCAATCTTTCGTTTCATCATCAATATGGTTTGTGGGTTCATCAAAGATAAACTTTGTCTTCCCTGATAGCATCAAACGTATTAAAGATATTTTTGTTTGCTCTCCACCTGACAGCGTTACTACTTTCCTTTCAGCATCACTTTCAGATAAATTAAACTTATGCATCATCGTAATAATCTCAGATTCAAATGTATAACCATCCTGTTCCAGGTAATCACTCATAGCATTCATATCTGTGTCTAAATTTATTTTCAACTGATATAATTCTGGTCGTCCTTGCATTATATACTCGATTACCGTTAATTCGGATACGTCCGACTGTTTAAGTTGTTGTTCCAGCAGTCCAATTTCTTCATCTTGCGCTATCAATGTATTCAGTATTGTCGTCTTGCCGATGCCATTGTTTCCAAGCAAAGCAACATGCTTACCTGCTTCTATTTCAAAGTGTAAATCTTTGAACAATAATTTTTCCCCTGCATAAATGTCTGTTTTATTTAATCTCATAAACTCACCTCATAAAAAAAGTATCCCGCACAACGTTTGGGATACACAAAATAAGCCTATGAACGATAGACATACAATAAATAGACAGACTCATCCCGATAATTCAAACGTTGTGCAATTCAATTTGCTCAGTTTTCATTATCGAATGATCATCTCTAAATATTGATGCCTCCTTTTATATTTGTTTACAGTTTAACAGGTTTACGCATTTTATACAAAATAAATCCTATTGCAAAACCAATCAGTGCAGGTAATACCCACCCCATACCGATAGCAGAAAATGGCAAGAACTTCTCTCCGAAAGTAGCTACGCTTTCTCCAAAAGCAGATTTTGAAAGAAATGCAGGGCTAGCTTTTATACCGTCAATAATCGCTGCAATCATCGTGACAAAAGTCGTCCATTGATAGACAATTTTTGAATCATTGAAAGAACCACTAATTAAAGTTAACAGTATTAATGTAATCGCAAGCGGATATAAAAACATCAAGACGGGAATCGAATACTCAATAATCTTAGTTAAACCGACGTTTGCCAGTATAAATGAAACAATACTTACTACAGTAGCAAACATGATATAGCTACGTTTTGGGAATAGCTCAGTAAATGTTTCAGAGAAAGCTGTTATTAAGCCGATTGCTGTCTTTAAACAAGCTACGATAATAATTAATGACAGTAAAATAATACCGTAATTGCCCAGGTAATACTGCGCGATTTGCGCTAATGCTATACCACCATTCTCACTCACTTTAAATTGCCCTAAACTCATGGTACCGAGCAGTGCGAGTAACGTATAAATTACACCCATAAGTACAATGCTTAAGAAACCTGACTTCACTGTTTCCTTTGCGATATCAGATGGATTCGTAATACCTAGCTTCTTAATCGTTGTTACGATAATAATACCGAAAGCAAGTGAAGCTAAAGCATCTAATGTATTGTAACCATCAATAAATCCTTTAAGTAAAGCACCATCTTTATATTCCGGCTGAATTGTTGCATCTATGCCACCCATCGGCTTTACGAATGCAAGAATAAATAATACACCTAATAATAACAAGAATAAAGGGTTTAAAAATTTACCGATATACTCTAATATTTTAGATGGTCTTCTTGCAAATAACCACGCGATACTAAAGAATAACAGACTAAAAATAAATAAATAAAGACGAACATTTTCTTTAGCAATAAATGGTGTAAATGCAATTTCGAATGGCACTGTTGCAAGACGCGGTAAAGCAAACAATGGACCGATTACTAAATAAAGTGCAATTGTAAATATATACGCATATGTCTTATTCACACGTGAAGCAATATCAAATAAACCATTCGTTTTAGAAACACCAATTGCAATAATACCTAGGAAAGGTAATCCAATCGCTGTAATTAAGAATCCAAGATTTGTGACAAAGACATTTGCCCCACTCATCTGTCCTGAATGAATCGGGAAGATTAAGTTACCTGCTCCGAAGAATAAACCGAAAAGCATAGAACCGATAAAGATATTTTCTTTTAATGATAGTTTCGTTTTTGTATTAATAATAACTCCTCCAGAGCAAACCATAAATTTTTATACATTGTATTTAATAATAAATAATATAATTTTTTTATTATAGCATTATGAAACTATAAAATGAATTGAATTTTTAAAATATTTAAAAAACCACGAAGTAATGAGCTTCGTGGTTTTAGTACTTACTATACATGTGGTTCCCACTGACAAGGACCTACGTTCATATGAGTAAATTCTGCAACAAATGATGATGCTTCAGGTGAACATGCGTAAATACCAAACTGAATTTCCTCTTGCCCCTCATTTAAATGACAAATTCTCATCTGTTTGAAATCTTTACCATCTTCAGAATACTCGATACAGTAATCACTCTCGCGACGGCTCAGTCTATACCACATAGATGTTATGTCACTAGTAATATCAAATGATGCCCAGTCAGAATATCCATTATTTGTAACAACACTACCTAAACGCTGGAACGTATCATTCTCATATTCAATAGATGCTTTTAACCAGTTATCACTATCTAAATATATCACCACACCACATTGATCAAAGCGACGTTTCGTATTAAAATCTGTTCTTACTGTAAACGAGAAATAAGTTTCTGTCGTTGTCATTTGTAATACAGGAGCATTGTCATTTCGGAACCCATAATACGTCCTTTGCCATAAATCTGTATTAGGTTCTGTCTTAATCACTATACTTTCATCTGTAATTTCATAATCTTTCGGTGCTCTTGTCCAATGTAAATCTTTAAATGATGGCATCTTTATTATCTCCTTTATACATCTATAAAGTATCGTACTTATTTTCTACTAGATTATAACATCATCTAAATCATTAACTCACAATCTGCTCTTTCACATAATCTCGATATAATGCGTGTGTTGCAATTAATTCCTGATGCGTGCCAGATCCTGTAATCATTCCTTTTTCAACAAAATAAATATTATCTGCATCGACAATAGTAGATAAACGGTGCGCAATAACGAGTGTAGTGCGTCCTTCCATCAATTGATTTAATGCGCGCTGAACTTGTTCTTCTGATTGTGAGTCAAGTGATGCTGTTGCTTCATCGAGCATTAAGATTTGTGGGTCACGCAAGAAAGCACGTGCAATCGCAATTCTTTGTTTCTGTCCGCCAGATAATTTGACACCACGTTCACCAATTTCAGTATCTAATTGTTCCGAGAAATCTTTAACAAATGATGCTGCATAAGCTAAAGATAAGCCGTTCCATAACTCATCATCTGATAAATTTCTATCTAATCCATACTGTAAATTTTCTCGAATTGTACCTGCAAACACTGCACTGTCTTGAGACACAAATCCTATTTGACTGCGCCATGAATGCAGTTGTACATCATTAATATTGGTGTTACCAATCTTAATCTCACCATTACTCGGATGATAGAAACGTTCTAGTAATGAGAAAATTGTTGATTTCCCACCACCACTGGGTCCTACGAACGCCACGACGGTATTTTCTTTCGCTTCAAACGAAACATTTTTCAAGATTGGACGATCTTCCTCGTATTGGAATGATACATCTTTAAACAAGATTGTTTCACCTGAAACATCTTTTGTCTTCCCTTTATCAATCGCTTCTGAGGGCATATTCATTAATTGGACAACGCGTTCTGTCGCACCCATTGCTTTTTGTAATTGAGAGAAGAATGTCGCAAAACTACCAACGGGCATCATTATATTAAATAAATAAAGCAAGAACGCTACAAACTGGCCACTTGTTAAACTACCATCTTGTACACGTACTGCACCGTATCCTAATACTACTACGAATAATCCAATCATTGCTGTCATCATAATCGGTTGTAAGACCGCTTCAATCTTCGCATCTTTAATCCCTAACTTAAATACGTTCATAATGAGATTTCTTCCAGATTGTTTCTCATATTCTTCACCATTGCTCGATTTAATTAAACGAATTTCTGATAATTTCTCGCTGGCATCAGCATTAAATGCAGCAGTCGCAGTTTGTAACTGTCGACCTATTTTAGACATCATTCGCCCAATTGGTACCATAATTAAACCAATGACAGGTACGGCTAGGAACATTAATCCTGCCATCTTCCAGTCCATAATGAATAAAATAATCATCGAGCCAATCAACTGAATTCCCCCGGAAATAAAATTCGGAAAATGAGAAGTCATCAATTCTTTAATGACTGTCGTATCATTGACTAATCTTGAACTCGTTTCTCCTGATTTATGATCATCATAATACTTAACCGGCAATGTAAGCAGGTGATCCCACAGTTGTTCACGTAATGACTTTACAGTATGCTCTCCACTGAAACGCAACAAATAGCTCCCTAAAGCTCCAAATCCAAGCTGAGCAACAAATGCCAGAATCAAAGTAAAAAGCAATGACATATTCATCTGAGTTAATCTGCTACCATCAACTAAATTCTTTGTAAGCTGAGGTACGATAAGTGCTGCACCACTCGTTAATAGCGTAAAAAACATACCTATCATAAATACTCTCTTTTTAGGATTCATCTTTGTTACAAACTTTATAAAATCTTTTGTTTTAAAGTTTTTATTAGAGGAACTTTGTTTTTTATATAGTTGATCCATTATGTCCTCCTTATAATATCTACACTGACATTTCTAATTTTATAATTAGAAGATTACTATATACATATTTTCCATACAGATAACATATGAACGACCCTTTACGTCGCAGTGCCTAATTCTCGTTTTAAATTATTTAATACATTATGCGTAAACTGATTACCATAGATTTCTACTTGACGATCAATGACAGAAACTTTCATTTCATGTAAATCTGTCAGTTCGTTTGTTCCGGCAATACCATATAGGCTTGAGATAAATTCCAGCATATACGCAATAACTTCAGTATCTGTTGATTGCAATAAATAATTAATCGCTTCATCGATTAATTCATATGCTTCTTCTCCAGATAATTGTTTAATAATGCTATAAAATTTCGCACTGACTTTATCTTCATCAAAATAACCTTCGTCGTTTTTTAAAAATACGTCATCCAGCTGTTCTTTTAACATAACCAGACCTCCTCATCATATTTATACTCATTATATCACCTTATAATATCTCATCTCTTTAAGATATTCACTTAAGATTACTCTTTTGAATTGCCTCTATCAATCGATTGTTCTCTGCTATCAATTCACTTGCTCTCTCTTCAGTCAAACCTTCAATCGTTGAGAAACATGTTAACAGATGGCTTTCAACTTTCTTTTGTAACATACGCCCTTCTTCAGTTAACTGCACGATCAATTGGCGTTTATCTTTCTCAGGACGTAATCTCATCACATACCCCTTATCTTCTAAACGTTTAAGTAGTGGCGTTAATGTATTGCTTGCAAGATCCAGCTCTTTTCCTAATTCATTTAAAGTTTGACTCGGCTTCTCCCATAAACTGACTAATGCTAAGTATTGTGTATAAGTCAGATTAAATGATTTTAATGACGATTTATAAAACTGATTAAACAATCTATTCACATTATAGTATGAAAAGCATAATTGTTTTGATAAATTATTCTCCTGAGTATTCATGTTTTTCTCCAATCGTTCACGATATTTTATTTTAGTAAGTATATCATTTGACCTCAAAGATTATAAAGTTTAATATTATATTTATCAATCGCGCACGATTAATAATTCAAGAAGGAGTTTTTAAAATGGATAAAGTATTATATGAAACTACAGTGATTAGTAAAGGTGGTCGCAACGGTAAAGTGTTCAGTGAAGATAACACTTTTTATTTAGATATCGAATCACCAAAAGAATTAGGTGGTAAAGGTACGACTGAGTCAAACCCTGAACAATTATTTGCAGCAGGTTATGCAGCATGCTTTAACAGTGCATTAACATTACTATTAAAAAAAGCTGGTCATACTGATATTGACCCTGAAGTAAGAGGTACTGCAAAGTTAGTTTCAGATGAATCTGATGGTGGCTTTAAGTTAGCTGCTGAATTAGAAGTCCGCATTGAAGGTTTAGATCAAGCGACTGCTGAATCATTCGTAGAAAAAGCACACAATTTCTGTCCTTACTCAAAAGCTTTAAAAGAAAGCATTAATATTGAATTATCAGTAACTACTGACTAATAGATGAAAGACGCCTACACTTACGTAGACGTCTTTTTTGTTACTTCACTAAATCTAAAAATGCTTCTGTTGTCATCGTTTGACCTATCACTGGAAATACATTATCTATTGGGAATTGATGTAAATCCGCTCTAGGTGCGCTCACCATATCTGTAATAAAGTATTGATTATATCTATACTAATATTCCTTTTTGTAAATCGATTAATACAAGTGCTGTTTTTTTAAAGTCTATCATCTTTTTCCGTTATTATTATTAGATTCGTATTTAAATTATTCCATTAATCTTTCAATAAATATGTAGTGAATTCTATCTGCAAATGTTTTAGGTTGAACGTTTTTTTCAATACAATGGTGTTCAAATACGTCTTTCGAAAATGAATTTAGCATAATATCTGTATGGAAATCTGCATCTTTTACAATATTCAATGCTTCAACTAAATTTAATAAAGCAGCTTTAAGTTGCGGATAGAAATGTAAGTCCATCATAACTTTACGCTTACTGCCTTCAGTTTTCATTTCCTCTAACTTCTCTCGATTATCACTTATAAATGTAACAAATGAATGAAGGATTTCCTTCACCTTTTCAGAATCTGATAACTGCGTTTGTTGAATCTGTTTAATCTCTACAAACATCTCCTCTATCGCTTCATCCATTAAAGCTTGGCAAATCTCTGCTTTACTACTGAAATGTCGATATAAAGTGCCCTGTCCAATACCACAATCCGTAGCAATTTGCTTCATCGCCACTTCACTGACGCTATTTGCACTAAATAAACGATTTGCTGTTTCTAGTATACGTTTTTTATTATGTATGGCATCACTTCGTTGCTTCATACGTCACCTCCAAAAATCATTTTATTGACAAATATTACTGATGTGATTATTATAAATGAGAATAGTGTCCGTTTACAAGCGAAAGGTTGACGACAATATTTATGCTCATTAATGGTATTATGATTCCAATTTCAGCTTACTTAACGTCTAAATATTCTACAAGACGATTATTCAATACAGCATTAATTTTATTTATGATTGAATCAAGGCATTGACTTTACCGAATTCACAAACGAAATAGTAAACACAACAATAAAAACCATAATGAAAAGACATGCCGGCTGGCATGTCTTTTCATATCTATATGCAAATAAGTCGTTAATTTTAATAAATTTAATAAATATATTAATTAATTGGAGAACCACCAGTTACACCATACACTTGACCTGTAATAAAGCTTGCATTATCACTCGCAAGTAACACGTATACATCAGCAAGTTCTACAGGTTGACCAGCACGTTGTAACGGTTCTTTCTTACCAAATTCAGGAATTTTCTCTTGCGGTTGTCCACCACAAATTTGAAGTGGTGTCCAAACTGGACCAGGTGCTACAGCGTTGACACGGATACCTTTAGGGCCAAGTTGTGCTGCTAATGCTTTCGTCAATGAAATATTACAGCTCTTCGTCATTGCATAGTCTAATAAATGTGGACTTGGTTTTACACCCTGGATAGAACTTGTCAAAATAATACTTGCACCAGGTTGTAAATATTTCAATGCAGCTTGAATTGAGAAGACACCAGAGAACACGTTCACTTCAAAAGTGTCACGTAATTGCGCTTCATCTAAGTTTTCAATATCATATTCATATTGCTGCATACCAGCGTTCAATACTAATATATCTAACCCACCAAGCGCTTCGTGAGCTTTATCTACCATATCTTTAGCAAATTGCTTATCACGAAGATCACCAGGAATTAATACACACTTCTGACCAGCTGCTTCGATAACTTGTTTAACCTCTTCAGCATCAGACTGTTCATCCGGATGATAGTTAACTGCAACATCTGCGCCCTCTTTAGCATAACTAATAGCAGCAGCACGACCTATACCAGAATCTCCGCCTGTAACTAGCGCTTTCTTACCAACTAACTTCTCAGCACCTTTATAACTCTCTTCACCACAATCAGGAACAGGTGTCATCTTACTTTGAATACCAGGATATTCCTGTGGCTGCTCTTCATATTTTTCGTTAAAATGCTTATTTAATGGATTGTTACTCATTTGTAATTCCTCCTTTAAAATTTATATTGTATATATACCCCGAATATGAGAAATTAATAGTTGAACTTATCTTATATATCTTACATAATATTTGAATTTCTATTTTATCTTTAACAAACATGTAAGCAGTTTTTTTACTTTCGTCATTTCAAAATACATTTAACCCAAGAATAATAGCTGGCTTTACGGTAATACTTAAAGTCTATTTACTGTTATTAAAGTTAGACTTATTTTATCTTTTATAATAGTGGCTGATTTTATTGTAAACTCAAAAAAGACAATCCAAAGATTGTCTTTCAATGGTTTTTACATTGTATTTAGCTTTTAATTTTTCAATTTTAAAAGCATAGTTAACTCCTACGAGCAGTAACCCAAATGTTATAACTAAACCCCAATCTCCTAAATACTTCTGTACTGGTCCAATAGAAAGTGAACCTAATATCATAAAGATTAACATCAACCACGAATACTTACTCATACTACTCTTATCAATTACATTTCTCATTTCATCTACATCTCCTTTAACAAGTTCGTCTAAAGAAACGTTGAATAGAACACTGAGTGCAATCAAATTATGTAGGTCAGGATAACTTCTCTCATTTTCCCAGTTTGATATTGTCTGATTTGAAACATAAATCTTCTCTGCCAAATCTGCTTGAGAATAATCCATTCCTTTTCTATATTTTCTTATTTGATTTCCAACATCCATATCCAACAGCTCCTTCCCATTCACCATAACTTGCCAAAGCTAATGCTCGCCATCTAATATCTTTATAATACAACAAAATAAGAACTATAAAATGATTTATAGTCCTTATTTCCCTGGGAATAGTTAATATGGAATGCCTATAAAATCTTTCTCCATATTTTGTCGATATAACTCCGGTATTGCTTCCCATTTTATAAAAGCCATTTTTTCTACATATTGACCTTTATGTTTTACTATTGCGTAATTTCTTCCTTCTGGAGGTTTCCCACCATAAAAATCTAAAACAGAAGTGTCCCCAAATGGTGAGTCTAATACAACAATATTTTTATATTGATCTGGATATTGTTTCTTTTTTCTAGTTGAATTATATTTCTTTCCATCGTTATAAGTAACTTCCTTGGGTAATACGGCATATCCTATTTTATACTCCATTAATGGATTGAATCTATCAACCATCGCATTTCTATCCTGATAAATATATAAAAAGAGGGTCAAAGTAATAATCGACAATCCAATGAATAGGAGAAGGTATTTATAAATATTCTTAAACCGTAAATCTTTATCAATTTTTTTAATCATCTCATCGTCTCCTTTTAAAAATGTGTCTAGAGATAAATCAAACGTTTCTGCTAATTTTATTATCATAGAAACATCAGGATAAGTTCGTCCTGTTTCCCAACTTGATATTGTTTTATCAGAAACATTTAATATATCTCCAAGGTCTTTTTGTGTTAAATTTTTTAATATACGATTTTCTTTTATCGCTTTATTGATTTCCATTTAGTTGTCCTCCTCGAAATCATTATTACTTTTACTATACACTGAAGCTACCTCTCAAATGTAGAAACCATAAAAATAAGCATTCTACGATGTGTAGAATGCTTATTTATTAACTATCTATCTATTAATTATCGCTTTAACTTAAAAATCTCCGATAACGGATTGTACTTCCCTTCGATCATATCCAGCAGTAGTTTGCTACCAAATGATGAGTAAACTGTTCCATTACCACCATATCCATATAATCCATATACTTCAGCATCTTCTTCTATCTTCCCGATAAATGGTTTCCCATCCTTCGTTTCACCAAATCTTGCACCGTAAGCATAAGCTACTTCTAATTCAATGTCCGGATACAGTTTATTAAATGCTTTAATTAAACGTTTGCCTTGCTTTTGAATATGTTTTTCGTTCGGTATCTTATCTGTCTTTTCATCCAGACCACCGATTAACACTCTATTTCCCGGGACATGTCTTATGTATAAGTATGGTCTTGCAGATTCCCAAATCATCGCTTTATCTTTCCAGAATTGATTTTCTTCAATCGGCTGCGTCACAACTGCATAACTCGCGACAAATTTTTCACGATGAATATAACGTTTCGTTATTTTATTTTTCGCATATCCTGTTGTCATGATTAATTTATCTGCAGTAATAATTCTATCTTTTATATGACAAAGAATTTGATCATTATTCTTCTCATATTTCACTAGTTCCGTATTTTCAAGGACATCTAAATGGAAGTTACTATGTGCGTATTTCACGACTTCATTTACAAATACATACGGATTTATTTCAGCATCTTCATGCGTAATAAGTGCATTATATTTTTTGATGCCATATGCTTCTTCAAGTTGCTCTGGATCGACGTAATCTACAGGGAAATCAAAGTGTTTCAACGCCTCGTATTCATCTTTAATGATTTTTTTATCACGCTTAGTAGAAGCGATAAATAGACTGTCACGTTTAATGAAATTTACGCGCGCGTCTAATAATTTCGAAATCGCTTCGATATCCTCCAGGCCTTCTTTACTTGCTTTATAAAAGTGATAGGCTTCAAGCGCTCCAAAGTCTTTTACACATTCATACAACAATTTATCACTCATATATTGCATTAACCCAGTGTTGGCTGCACTGCTCGCGCTCCCTATTTCACCTTTATCAATGAGTAATGTATGATGTCCTGCCTGTGCTACTCTAAAAGCTGTCAATGCTCCACTCATTCCACCACCAACAATCACTACATCATAATGCGATTCAGTTTCATCCAAATATTTTTTCTTTACGTAAGTTTCCGGCCAATATAATTTTCCGTTATGCATAACTAGCCCCCCGTTTTTAATTATATATATATTATTTTCATCATACCCATTTCAATTTTGAATAATCTTAAGTTATGGCATCGCCTAATTTTAATAAGCTTATCTATATGTAAAAGATAAATTTTATGTTTTATATAGTACAAATAACTTGTGTTGTAATTTTACATATACTATACTAGTAAAATGTATTTAGAAACCAACATTATTATTGTCTATAAATATCTTTTTTATTTTACTAATATAATTAAAAGGAGTAAACAAACATGTTCAAAGACTTTCAGGCTTTAAAGAAACATCCTGTCTTATTTTTATCGCTTATCGTTATTTTATTCTTGCCCATTATTTATAGTGCCGTATTTATCTACTCTATGTGGGATCCTTACGGTCAGACACAAGATCTTCCCATTGCAATCGTTAATAATGACGAAGGCGCTAAGATTCAAGGCAAAGAAGAGAATCTTGGGAACCGAGTAATCGAGAAACTCAAAGAAAATGATGATTTCAAATGGGAATTCATCGATTCAAAAAAAGCTAAAAATGGCATTGAAAAAGGAGATTACTTTGCTGTCATCGAGTTTCCTAAAAACTTCTCAGATGATGCTTCTACAATGCTCAATCCAAATCCTAAACATATGGAAATGCACGTTCAAACTAACCCAGGTTATAGCTATTCCGGACAAAGTATTGGTTACAAGAGTATTCAAGCGGTTAAAGATAACATTTCATTATCTTTACGTGAACTTTATTTAAAGAAAATATTTGGTTCAATTAAAGATATGCGTGGTCAATCTCAAGAGCTTTCTAGTGGTTTAAAGAAGATGGAAAAAGCTGAGCTTGATTTAGCAAATGGTTCTAAACAAGTTGATAGTGGTCTTGCTAAAACCCAAACTGCATTACCTCAATTACAAAATGAGCAGTTTAATCAACTCATCACCGGTTCAAGTCAAATCACTGATGGATTAAATAAACTCGCTGAAAATACAAATCAAATCACTAAAAATATCGATAAATCATTAAAGCAAACCGACAATTTATCTTTTAACAAAGATAATGCAATGACCATTAGTGATCCAGTCACTACAGTTGAACATAATGTCACAAAGGTAGAAAACTATGGACAAAGTTTCGCACCTTATGTACTAAGTTTAAGTCTATATGTCGGGGCCATAGCATTTGTTACAATTTATCCAGTCGATAAACGCGTAGGGGAATCAAAGAGCGCTGTTAACTGGTGGCTGAACAAACTTGGCTTAATGTTAATACACGGCTTGTTACAAGGTTTATTCTTATCTTTATTTACACAGTACGTAATAGATATTGAAATTGCCAATCGTGGATACTTCACACTTACTTTAATCGTTTGGTCTATTGCTGCAGTACTGATCGTATCATTTTTGGTAGCAGCATTCGGCAACATCGGAAAATTCCTGGCGATTATTTTATTAATCTTACAGCTTGGTTCAAGTGAAGGGACTTTCCCGATACAGTTAACTAATAAATTCTTCCAGACATTACACACATATTCACCGATGACTTATGTTATTAAAGCATTAAGAGAATCAATATTCGATTTTGAAGGCAATATTCCGATTAATACAGCTATCACAATTATCGCTATAATTGGAATCGTTGCTGGTTTCTTGCTTTACTTCGCTTATTTAGGCCGTTTAAATCTTAAAAATATACGACTAAATACGAGAGATTTAGATTAATAATGAAATAACGCCTCGGTTGCAATCGCAACCGAGGCATTTTTTACTGTTCATCAATTCGTTTAATATCTATATTTAACCCAAAGTTTTCTTCCAAAAGCTTACGATAATTATCTTTATTCACGGGAGTTGTTGTTTTTTCCCCGTGATCTGTTATTGTCATTTGACGATGCGTCATGGTTTTACGTCCATCAGGATTTGGCATTGTAATTAACAACTGCTTAACAAAAATAGATTCCGGATTGTATTGATTATATTCTATATTGTCTTTAAAATCCTGTAACTCCTGCGCATGAATACTTGCTTCATATTTCGTTTTGTATTCCCCGTCAACAAGCTTTTGTACGAAAATTTGATTGTTTATCTGAATGGCACGGAATGTTCCATTAATATCCGTAACAGTCTCAAAATGTTCGTGAGTACCAATTGGAATAGCTTTCATCGGTAAATCTCCGAATCCAACATCAGCAATATAGCTTATATGATCGATTTCTACGATAGTTGTCATATGGGAACCTTCACGACTTCTTCCTTTTGGTGTAACAATCGTTGCTGATGTATTAAAGGCAACGAAATCTTTTTTCTGCAAGTAATGTCTGAAGAATGTATTCATTTCATAACAGTAACCACCTCGATGATTTGAGATGATTTTATCGTAAAGTCCATCGAGTGTTAAATTGATTTCCTGTTTATTTTGAACGTTAATGTTCTCAAACGGAATTTTTAACATATATTTTGATATTAATTCATCGAGATACTCTGCTGTTATATTTTTATCTGCTTCTTTATTATGAAATTCTATATAGTTATCTATCTTTTCTTCTTGTTTATTTGATAAAGCTTCTTTATGTGTTGGTAATACAGCCATGTTTTTCTCCTTAATCTCTAATAATATAATATGAGCAAATTATATATGAGAGAAGTGTCCGTTTCAACTTTGTTGATTATATCAGTAAAGTATCGATTGTAATATTAAAAGTGTTGATTGCTTGATAAAAAGGTTGTTTTACAATACTATTTCAATACAATAAATAAAAAATATAGGAGATAAACCCATGAAAATTGTTGGCATTAGCGGAAATCCTTATCCAAATTCAACCAATTTAAAAGTACTCGAGAAAATTGGTAGCGAACTTACTATATTAGGTCATTCATTTGATGTCATTTATGAAGTAAAAGAATTACCGTTATTTAACCCTCAAACTGAGTTTCAGGAGCGCTATGAAATCGTTAATCAAATGAGAAATAAAATTAAAGCAGCTGATTTTTTGATCATTGTCAGCCCTGAATATATGGGGGGCGTTCCTGCTATTCTTAAAAATGCATTAGAATGGATGTTATCAGAAGCTACGCTCATGCAAAAACCAGTCGCATTTGTTATTCATTCACCTATTGGTAAGCATGCAGTTGAAGCACTGAATAGACACTTAAGTATTATGGGTGCAGAGCTGAAGGATGAATGGCAATTACTTATTAGTTACAATAAACGTCGTCAACGAGAAGATGGATGGTTCCAGGATGAAGCTATCAACGAACAGGTAAAGACTTTCATACAAAACATTAATAGTAAACCATAAAATCAGATTATTCACTCATAAAACAAGAGACCTTTTAATATCAATAAAAGGTCTCTTTTCAATATAAAAACATTAAAAATATAGGTAATAAAAATGAACTTAATATCGCTGAAAGTATCATTGCGACAGAACTAAATGCACCTGATTCGTTATCAATTTCTAAAGCTCTTGCAGTTCCAAAAGCATGAGATGCATTCCCGAAAGACATTCCTTTAGCGATACTTGATTGAAAGTTTGATTTCTCGAGGAGATAGGAACCTAAAATACTGCCAATTATCCCTGTCGCCAATATAAACAATATCGTAATGGTATCATCTCCACCAATTTGTTTAGAAATTTGCAATCCCACTGCTGCCGTAACTGATCGCGGAAGTAAAGTAGCGATATCTTCTTTAGCATATCCTAAGATTTTTAACGTACTAAATATAAGTAAAAAGTTAAGGATAATCGCTGAAAATACACTCAAAAAAATCGTCGGTGCATATTTTATTATTTTATCGGTATGTAAATACAAAGGATAAGCCAAACTCACTACTGTACAGCCTAATAAGTAGTTAATCCATTGCCCACCCAACATATACGTGTTATAGCTGATATGAAATAGTTGTAGAATCACGATTATACCAATACCTGCTATAATTGCGGGATTCAGTAAAGGCGAATGCCACTTTTTTTGTATCATCTTGGCGATGATAAAGAAAACTATTGTAATAATAATCATGCTAATTGTTTTAATGACTAACATCTTGTACACGACCTTTTATACGATTGATAGATTTCTCTGCAATATAACCTGATAAGTAGGCAACAGTGACAGTACCAAATGCGATCAATAAAAAGAAAATTACAAAGTTACTATCCATTTGGCCTATAATATTCTTTACTCCTACAATAGAAGGCAGAAAGAAGAATATCATTGTCGTCAAAAATAAATTGGCACCTGATTTAATCCAGGTTTCCTTTACCACGCCAGTCATAAGTAAGATGTAAAATAATACAAGACCGATAATACTACCTGCAATCGGTAGATGCAGAAATTGTTGCAGGAAGTTGCCCACACTCGTAATTAAAATAATCAATAGTAATTGAAATAGCGTAATCATGATTTTTTTCGCCATTCATTTCGCCCCCCAGCTATATTATTGTAATACAAAAAATCTATCGATAAAAATAGCAATTATCGATAGATTATATGAAAAAATTTCATGTATCATTGATTTAAATGAATCGTCATATAATCAATCCATTTTCTAGATACTTGATTTAAGTAAACGTTCTTTTTCCAGATTACACCGATTTCCCATGAAAGTATCTCTTTTTCAATCGGTACAATTGTTATTTTAGGGTTTTTATTGAGTGTCTTAGCAATATTTTCCGGTAATATCGTTACACCTATATTCGATGTAATTAAATACTCTATAATATTCCATTGCGTTATCTTAGCGATGACTTTCGGTACAAACCCCTGTTGTCTGCATACTGTCTGAATTAAATCATTGATATAGTAAGCTTCATCAAACATAATAAACGATTCTTCCTTTAAATCGTTTAATTTAATAACATTTTTACTGCATAACACGTGATTCTTTAATAAAACAATATAGAAATGTTCTTTATAAATCGGTAAGTAATCAAAATTATTTGTATCAACCGGAAGTGATGTTATACCAAGATCCAATTGATTACTCAATATTTTCTGCTCAATTGACTTTCCACCGCCCTGTGTCAGTTGATAAGTAATCTTCGGATATCTATCATGATAAGCTTGAAAAGTATTCATGAATTTATTAGCATCTGCAATCGTAGATAATCCAAAACGAATATGCCCGGTTTCATTACCGTCTTTTTGATGTAATTCATCCGGTAATTGATTGTATAACCGAATCAATTCTAAAGATTGATCATATAGTAACTTTCCTTCGTCTGTAAGTATAAGACGTCTGTTTTGACGAGTGAATAATGAAGTATTAAATTCCTTTTCTAAATCTCTAACCGCCTTACTCAATGTAGATTGTGACATATATAATTGATCAGCGGCCTCTGTCATGCTTTTGTGTTGTACAATCTCTACAAAGTATTTTAACTGCTTAATATCCATATGATCATCACCTTTTTTCAGCATACAATATAATATCTTCAGTTATTCTACCATTATTGCTCCGAATACTTGGGCATAACACTTTAATAAATACCGTCTATTACATTCAAGTATATATCATTATAGTCAATAAATTTATATATATATGAATAATTTCCCATTAAGATGGGTATTATAATAATATCAATAATATGGAGGGATTAAGTATGAGCAGCAAGCAATCTTATGATAAGTTATTTGAGTTAATCGAGAAGAACGATATTGCAATGTTAACAACAATCCACCAAGATAAATTAGTATCTAGACCGATGAGTTATCAAGATGTAGATGATAAAGGTAACATATGGTTCTTATCAACACTTACAGAAAAAACTGAAGAAATAAAAAAAGATAACCGTGTGAATTTAGCATTTACGAAAAAAGGTTATGTATCCATTGCAGGACATGCTGAAATTATAAATGATGATGCGAAGAAAAAAGAATACTGGAGTAAAGGTATCGAACTATTCTTAAGTACATCATATGATGATCCAAATGTAGTGCTTATTAAAGTTGTTCCAGATTCAGCTGAATACTGGGCAACAGATGATAAAGTTAAAACTGTTGTAGAAGGTATTAAATCATTAGTTTCTAACGATACTGGTAGCGATACTTCAATCAATAAATCTATAGAGTTATAAAATATAAAGAAAGTGGCCGAGTCATAAATTGGTCTCTATAATAATAAAAACACCAATTTTAGGGAATGTAAAATAGACTATGTGAGTAGCGTGCGTACACCTCTACTTCGCAGTTTATTTTACATTCCCTTCTATCACAAGATTTATAATTTAATTCATAATTAAAATTCATATCGTTTACCTGACTTGATCGTCGATATAACTTCAAAATTCTCATCTAGTATAACAATATCCGCATCTTTTCCCTCTTTAATTGAACCCTTACTATCATCTATCTTTAAAGCAACCGCCTGATTTAGACTTGTCACTCGCCAAAGTTCGCTTAAATCTTTCCCACTATATTCTAATAATTGCTTAAGACCATGATTCATCTTTAATACACTACCTGCAAGTGCGCCAGAACTTATTCTGGCTTCTCCATCTTTCACAGTTACTGCCTGGCCCCCTAAATCATAAACACCATCTGGTTTTCCTTTCGCTCTCATTGCATCTGTAATTAAATAAAATTTCTCATTACCTTTTGCTGTTATAGCAAGTTTTACACTTGCCGGATGTGCATGCAATCCATCTACTATTAATTCCGTATGAATATTATCATTAGTAAGCGCCATTCCTACTACACCAGGTTCACGGTGCTGGAAACCTGAACTGCCATTATAAAGATGTGTAATGTGTCGTGCACCGTTAGCTACTGCTTGTTCCGCCTGTTCATAAGTTGCAGCAGAATGCCCAATTGAGAATATAATCTCAGGGAAACTTTCAATCATTTCTTTTGCACCCTCTTTTTCAGGTGCAAATGTAATAATCTTTATTAAATCTCCTGACTGTTCCTGGAATGTTTTGAGTTGTTCTACATTTGGCTGCTGAACGTATTTAGGATTTTGTGCACCAATTTTCTCCTCAGAAATAAACGGACCTTCTAAATGTACTCCTAATATTTCTGCACCTTCATATTCATCATTGTGCACATTTTTTATATTTTGAAGTGCTTGAATAATATTGTCATTCGATTGTGTCATTGTTGTGGGAAGAAATGATGTTGTGCCCTCGCTCAGCAAAGATTTCGATAAATGCTTTAGTCCCTCAAATGATGCATCCATAGCATCTTCACCATATCCACCGTGAATATGAATATCTATAAATCCTGGCATTATATAAGCATCATGATAATCACATACACTGTCTTCTCCAGAATATAAACCCGTTTGAATGGCTTCTATCTTTTTATTATTAATAACAATATAACCATCAACTATACCTTCTTCAGTAAATATGTTTTTACTTTTAATCACGTAACGCATCAGATCATCTCTTTCTTGTTAGACTTTATAAGAAAATATCAGTAATATCTTATCCATCATTATTTTATCATTAATTTAAAATATCATCATTTTGTCCGTCTTAATGTTAAGATGAAACTACAATATCCTTTCAAGGAGGTTCACATGTTTAATCTTCGTTTCGACAACTCTTATTTAAAGTTATCTGATGACTTTTATGAAATTAGTCAGCCCGACAAACCCGCTCAACCTGAAGTTGTTATATTTAATACAAAATTAGCGGAGCAACTTAATATAGATGTATCCATTCAAGATCATCCTGAATATTTATCAGGAAAAGAGATACTGCCCGGAAGTCTACCTGCTGCACATGCATATGCCGGACATCAATTTGGTCATTTCACAATGCTTGGAGATGGACGTGCACATGTGCTTGGTGAACATTTGACAGAAGACAACAAGCGTTATGATATACAGTTAAAAGGTTCTGGTCGTACAATCTTTTCTCGTTCAGGCGATGGTCGCGCTGCTATTGGTCCGATGCTTAGAGAATATATTATTAGTGAAGCGATGTATCAATTAAATATTCCTACTACAAGAAGTCTTGCAGCGTCCCTCAGCGGAGACAATGTTTACCGTGAAACATCTTTACCAGGTGCTGTACTTGTTCGCATTGCTCAAAGTAATTTACGCGTCGGCACATTTGAATATGCAGTACGCACTGAGAATAAAAATAATATTAAACAATTAGCAGATTACGCAATATCACGTCATTATCCAGAAATAAAGCACAATCATAACCCATATCTTTCTTTACTTAACATAGTGATTGAAAAGCAAGCTTCTCTTATCGCACAATGGCAATCGATTGGATTTATCCATGGTGTAATGAACACAGATAATATGACGATTAGTGGTGAAACAATTGATTATGGTCCTTGTGCTTTTATGGATACGTATCATCCATCGACTGTATTTAGCTCAATCGATCAATATGGTAGGTATGCTTACGATAATCAGCCGAGTATCGCACTTTGGAACTTAACACGCTTTGCTGAAACGCTTATTCCATTAATTGATGATGATGATGCACTAGCAATACAATATGCAGAAACTGCACTTGGTACGTTTCAGGATTTATATGTTTCTCATTATATGAAACGCTTTGGTCAAAAGATTGGCATTGAGAACATTCAACAACAAGACTTCCAACTCGTGATTGATTTACTTGCATTATTAGAGAAATATGAACTCGACTTTACGAAGACTTTCAGAAGTTTAGCGACTCACACATTTAAAGAAGAAGTATACTTTAAACACGATGATGTACAAGCCTGGTATAAACGATGGGAAGATATTATTCAACAAGATGAAACAACCGATGCATTTAGTTTAATGCAATCCGTCAATCCTGCAGTAATCCCAAGAAATCATCTCGTAGAAGAAGCACTGAGTGATGCTACACTTGCTCAGGATTATACGAAGTTACATCAATTACTTGAAGCATTAAGTCATCCTTTTGATGATCATCATGACGCACAGTATTTAAGTCCAGCCCCTCCAACTGACAGAGTATATCAGACGTATTGCGGGACATAAAAAGCATAGTATAATATAACAAGAACATATTATAAGGAGACTTCATATGAATGCATTTGCTAAATTGAGCCTGGTTGGTTTAATTGTCGCCACAACATTCCCATTACATGAGACACATGCAGCTAACCATAAAAGTTGTTCTATTCATGTCAGTAATAATACAATATCTAAAATCAATGGTATACCTATAGCGAATAAACAATACTATATGTCTCGAAAATATAATCCAGGTGCCAATAAAATGATGATTAAGTGGTACAACAAGATGAAAGCAGATGCTAGAAAGCAAGGTATCAATCTTGAAATCGTTGGTCAAACTGGAGCATATGGCTATAGATCGTATGCAACACAGCAATATCTTTATAATAGTTATGTCGCATCTTACGGACAAGCTTATGCAAACCGTATTTCAGCAAGACCTGGTACAAGTGAACATCAATTGGGGCTTGCCATGGATATTAAAGATGGCACGAATTATGGTACATTATCGACATCATTTGAATATACTGCTGCGTCAAAATATCTTCAGAAAAATGCTCATAAATACGGATTTATCATCCGATATCTAAAAGGTAAAGAACAAATCACAGGATTTATGTATGAACCTTGGCATATTCGATATGTAGGACGTACACATGCAGCACGTATCAAATATAATAACGTAACATTAGAAGAGTATTTCGGTATTCAGGGGAAGAAACGTCTATCTTCCGGCAAACACACAGTACGTGGTGTGATTTGTAAATACTAATGTTCTGCTCTTACTTAATTATATATATACTAATTCTCTCATATTAAAAAAGTGAAATACGATTAAATATCGCATTTCACTTTTTGCAATAAATAACACATTCAAATCGACTGTTTCTTAATCCAGCTTCTCTAAAGGTATAACATTATCATAATCAATACCTTCTGCAATCCTTCTCTGATGTGAAATTGTATAAAGTTCTGATCTTAATTGAATTATCTCATCATCAGCTAACGGAGTTAAGTTAGAACCCGTTTGAAATAAATCAAAGACCTCAATATTTTCTTTAACCGCTTCTCTAATTTGAATAGTACCTATTTCAACCAACTGATAATCATTCGGTAATTCAGAGATAGGATGGGGTTGTTGGTGAATCTCTACTTGTAAAATAATCGTTTCACCTTTTAACGTTGTTCTAAATCTTACAAATTTACCCTCATTCGTTTTAAAGTAATGTAGATTGTAATACGTTTTCTCTTTAAACGTTGGCAGTATTGGTTGATTGAAGATAAATTTCTTCAAATCTTTATTGAATCCTTCAATCTTCATTAAATGTCTGAATAAATTAAGCTTAACACCTACGTTATCTTCATCATGAATTGCATTGCTATATTGTGCAATCTTGTATATTGAGTCGGCCTTAGTCCACGGAAAATAAGGAAATGTCACTAATACTAAATCGAAGGGATTAGACCCTTCGAAACGAATCGCCATACCTTTTAGTGGAACTAACTTTGTAATATGATTTTTAGTTGTTAAAGCATCCGATAATCTAACACGAGCATTGTGATACTGACCTAAAACCTTTTGTCCTTCAACATTCAGTTTAACTTCTCCAGAATAATTAAATCCTTTCGTATGCGCACGCTTACCACCTTTTGAAGTTTTCGCTAACCTTTCGATGGTCTGGATGATATAAAGTGCTTTATCTTTCATAAAATCTCCTCCTTTAGTTTTTAATTACCCTAAAAAAGAGGTCTTTACATCATTTGGTATTATATGTAAAATGCTGAAACAAATAAAATATACATATTTGATTCGTCTATCGTCTCAAATCATCAGATAAAATAATTTGATACAAAACATTATCCAATACCTATTAATAGATTTCATGAAATTTTCTTTCCAGTTCATAACCATCTCTCCTATGGTTAATATTTTTTATGTATGTATATATAAAAAGCGAAACCCGAAAATTTTTTTCGAATTTCGCTTAGCTATGGTAAATCGAAGGTTTACTTACTTATGCACCAGACCTTTTTAAATTAATAATTCCATCATAAATCTGAAAAGTACCTATGCCTATTACTGCATTGCCTATCCAGAATTGCTAGTATATCTGACTACTTTCTTTATGCGTCGGTATGTAAAAATAAACATGGCATTACAACAAAGCCACACATCGCAGTTAATAATACACCATCAGATGCTGAACAGATTTCTTTTGTCATCTCATCATAACAGTGTTCCCACTACAAAAACTAATAAAAAATAATCTCGTCAATAAAAACCGCCAGACCAGTCTCAAATATATAGCCAAATCAGTTTTATATCTTTTCAGATTTAACGCTTTTGAGCAATGTATTGCTCTCCTAACTTATCCTTAAATAATTATTCTGGCTTAAATACAACCTTAATATTATTATCACGCTTTTTATCGAAAACTTTATAAGCTTCATCCGCTTTTTCTAGTGGGAAAGTATGCGTGATAATTTCAGTTGGATCAAATACTTCATCTTTAATCATTTCATATAATTTAGGCATTAAGTGAATAACTGGTGCCTGCCCAGTAGTTAAACGAACATTCCTATTAAATATTAAATCAAGTGGAAAGTTATCAGCTGGTGTACCATAAATTCCTGTCAGTTGAATCGTACCAAATTTACGAACTGATTCTGCAGCAGTAATAATCGGACTAATTGTTCCTCTTTGTTGAGATTTTTTTGAAAGTTTTGGTTCTGGGCTTGATTGTGCGCCATCAAATCCAACACAATCGATAACCACATCTGCACCACCGCTTGTTTGTTCTTTTAATAACTTTCCTATTTCTTTTTCTTTATCAAAATTATAAACTTCCGCACCATTATATTTTTTGGCATGCTCTAGTCTATGTTCGACATTATCTATTGCTATAACACGATCAGCACCTTTTAGCTTTGCAAATTTTTGTGCCATTAATCCAATAGGACCACATCCTAATACAATAACAGTATCTCCTGCTTTCACACCTGCATGTTCAACACTCCAATATGCAGTAGGTACTACATCAGATAAAAATAATACTTGTTCATCTTTTAAATCACTATCCGGGACTACAAAAGAAGAAAAATCAGCATGAGGAACTCTTAAATATTCTGCTTGTCCACCCCAGAAATTGCCGTGCATCTTCCCAAAACCAAATAATGCACCGTTATCCATCTTCCAGTTGGCAGGTTCTTCATTAGATTGATCACATTGCGATTCCATTTGATTATTACAGTAGAAACAGTCACCACAACCTATATTAAACGGAATGACTACACGATCACCTTTTTTTAGTTTTTTAACGTCTTTACCGACTTCTTCAACAATTCCCATCGGTTCATGCCCGATAACAAAATCTTTATCCATAAACATATCGCCTTGATGATATAAATGTAAATCCGACCCACATATACCCGAAGCGGTAATCTTAATAATTGCATCAGTTGGCTCAATTATCTTTGGATCTGGAACTTTTTTCATTTTCATTTTCTTCTTACCTTGAAATGTTACTGCCTTCATATACAACACTCCCCTTTTATATTGTGTTACATACGAAATTAATACCCCGTACTTGGAGTAATAAACATCTACTAGCAGTGTTTGGAACCATCTCTACACTCCTTGCAGTGACATTCAGAAAACATAGTGAAAAACTGTTTTTTGTATATAAGCATCTGTTTATGTGCAATATTTTTAATTGTTTTGATTAACAAATCTCATCAAATGCTTACCTGTTAATGATTTTTCTTCATAAACAATTTCACTAGGCACGCCACTATATAGGACTTTACCTCCGGCTAATCCTGCACGAGGTCCAATGTCTATCATCCAATCTGCATAAGTCATCATCGTTAAATTATGTTCAATTACAATCACTGTATTATCTTCATCAATCAAATAATCAAAGATGCTTTTTAAGTTATCTATATCAGCTTCATGTAAACCCGTTGTAGGTTCGTCAAAGATAAATATCTTATCTGTCACACCTTCATTAATGTATCGGCTGAGTTTCACACGCTGACTTTCCCCACCCGATAAGGTATCTAATGACTGTCCTAAAGTCATATAGTCAAGCCCTGTACGCTTTACACTCTTCAACACTTGATTAACAATTGCTATCGGAAAGAAATCGATTGCTTCTTCTACAGAAAGCTCCAGCATGTCTGCAATAGAATACCCTTTAACTTTAGCATCAAGTACTTCTGGTCTATAACGTTTACCGTGGCATACTTCGCATTGCTGAACAAAGTCTGACATGAATGCTAGCTCCGTTTTTATGACACCTTTACCGTTACAATTTGGGCAAGCACCTTCAGAATTATAACTGAACATTCCTTTGTTAAGTCCTGTCTCTTTGCTATAGTATGCTCTAATATCATCAAAAACATCGAGATAAGTCAGTAAATTTGAACGATTTGTCGCATGTACAGGTTTTTGATCGATATAAATCACATCTTCTCTTGCGCGAAGTCCTGTTTGTATTAACGTACTCTTACCCGATCCTGCAACACCTGTTACAGCAGTTAACACATGTTTAGGGATATTTACTGATACATCTTTCAAGTTATTCTTCGTAATATTTTTTAGTTCTATATCTTCATTTGACACTCTTACTTCTGATTTAAAAGCATGTGGCTGAGATAGTGCCTTACCTGTCGGGCTACTACCTTTGAGCAATTCATTATATTTCCCGGTAAATATAATCTCTCCTCCATGCTTTCCACTTCCTGGCCCTATATCAACACAATAATCAGCAATCTTAATGACATCAGGATCATGCTCAACAACGAGTACGGTATTACCTTTATCACGAATCGAAAGCATGATTTGATTAATATTTTCTATATCTTCAGGGTGCAGACCAACACTTGGTTCATCAATAATATAAACCAAATCCGTAAGTGGACTATTTAAATGACGGATTAACTTGATTCTTTGAGACTCTCCCCCTGATAAAGTAGTCGTTTCTCGACTTAATGTCAAATAACCTAAGCCAATACGCTTTAAAGCTTCTAATTGTTTAACTAAAGGCTCAATAATATATTGTGCTTTATCATCATCAATCTTATTCAAGAACTTAATCTCATCATCTACCGTTAGTTCACAAAATTCAGCAATATTTAAACCATTGATTTTACAACTTAATATTTTGTCATTTAGACGCTTACCTTTACAATCCGGGCAAACCTGTTTTGTAACGATACGATTCACATCTTTAATAAATTTCTTCTTTTCATATGTATCGTTAATTAGAAACGACCTTCTGAATCGATAAATTAGTCCTTCATATTTAGCCGTCTTTGGCCAGTTTGATGGTGGATTTTTTAATTTTATAGGTTCTTGATATAAAAATGTATCCATTTCTTCTTTAGAATAATCTTTCAATTTCTTATCATTGTCAAATAATCCCGTATTTAAATAACGTCTACCACGCCATGTATTGGGCCCAAAAGAGGGGAACTTGATTGCATCTTCATTTAGTGAACGATCGAAATGTAATAATTCATTTAAATCAATATCTTCTACATAACCTAACCCATCACACGTTTTGCACATGCCATTCGTATTGTTAAAAGAAAAATCCATAGAATATCCTACAAATGGCTGTCCAATACGTGACCATAACAATCTCACACCAGAATAGATATCTGAAATTGTTCCTACCGTCGATCTTGAGTTTCCACCAATTCTATCTTGTCCAATGACCATTGATACAGGCAAATTCTCAATACGATCGACAACAGGTTTATCATAATGATTAAGCTGATTTTGTATATAAGTACTATACGTTTCATTTAATAGGCGCTCGCTCTCTGCAGCAATCGTATTAAATACTAGAGAAGACTTCCCAGAACCCGAGCGTCCTGTAAAAACAGTCAGTTTATGTTTCGGTATCTCAAGAGATATATCTTTTAAATTATTCTGTTTTGCTCCAATAATCTTAATCGGTTTCATCGACTCACTCCATAACAGTTTACCTATCATATACCCTAATTAATTGGAAGTATGACTTATGAATACCTGCTGTTTGTCCGAAGTGTATCGGGAAAATTAAGTTTCCAGCCCCGAAGAATAATCTAAATAACATTCATCTCTGCAAGACATACTCTAATAATCTGACATAGTTCCAGTACTTGCTTAGATAGTCTCCTATTATCCAAATATTGCGCACTTATTTCATGATTCGGATGAACTCTAAAAATTTGCAAAACAATACTCCTTAAATTTATTTACTTTATCATATCGTATTTACATAATTTTCATAAAAAAATAGCCCTATAAGGACTATTTCAATTCATTTTAAACTTCGTTTATGTCTAATCCACGCTTTCGGTTGATATACACAATAAGGTTCAGATTCCATATAATCACCTGTAACCGCATATGCGCGACTTCTTGACCCACCACACACATAACGAAATTCACACATGCCACATTTACCTTTCAACTTATCTGGTGTTCTTAAATCTTGTAATATTGCTGAGTTAACATAAATATCACTTAAAGGTTGGTGTCTCACATTACCACAGCTTACTGGTAATAAACCACTTGGATAAACATTTCCTAAATGAGATACAAATACAAATCCATTACCATCATTCACACCTTTTGGCGCACGTCCAAGTCCATCAATCGTATTAATATCCATCGTTGTTAAACTATCTTCATAGTTAATCGCATTAAATGTACCGTCTTTCTTCATCTGACGTATCTGTTCCTGCAATACAACACGTCGATAGTGCTGGGCTGATGTTGTCTTTATACCGAATGACACTGTCTTTCTTAATTTATTCAAGAATCTGAAGACGCGTTCATGATCTTCCGGGGATACCATATCTTCAGTCTTACCACGACCTGTTGGTACTAAAAAGAACACACTCCATAACACACAACCCAATTGTTCTACCATTTCCGCCATCTCTTCTAAATAATCTATATTATATCTACTAATTACCGTATTGATTTGTAAAGGCATCTTAAGTTCCTTTAAATAATCAATCGCCTGCATCGTTAAGTCAAAACTGCCTTCAGTTCCTCTAAAGTGATCATGAATCTCTTTAGTATGACCGTCTATACTAAATGCCCATCGTGATAATCCTACATCCCGTGCACGCTGCATGTTCTCTTTTGTTACATTGGGCGTTGCACTTGGTGTCATCGATACACGTACACCTTTTTGTACTGCATATTCACTCAGTTCAAATATATCTTCACGCATCAATGGGTCTCCACCTGTGAATACAAGCATCGGACCATCCATTTGTGCAATATCGTCAATTAACGCTTTACCTTCTTCAGTTGATAACTCAAATGGATTTCTATTCACTTGTGCTTCAGCACGACAATGTAAGCAATGTAATTCACAGGCTCTCGTTACTTCCCATATTACAATAAACGGCTTTTCATTATAATCAATCATGTTTTCACCCCAATGTTTTTATCCAGAATCTATACATCGATTATACACTTTAAAGTTGCATTTTAAATACAACTTTTAAAAAGTCTGATTTTTGTCACAAATATAACTGCTAAAAAAAATTGAGATGCCAATGCATCTCTACTTCTGCAGTTTTATTCAAATCTTTGACCCATGGCGGATAGACTCTAAAAGCCAATTTTCCCTTTGATTTTTCCGACTGAATAATACCTTTTTCAATTAAGACGCTAACAGAAAAAACAAACTGTCCCTCATTATTGTTATCTAGAATATTCGGAGAATTAGAATTAAGTGCAGCAGAAAATGAATATGATTTTTCTAATTTAAAGGTTGAAAGTGTAAGTAAAGATGAAATCGACAATCTTTCTAAAGTCATAGAAATTCATGAAAACAAAAATTCAGAAACTCTAAATATTATTGGAGAATCTGAAGATACAAGTTTCGAACTAAACTACGATATCGAAAACAATGAAGGTAATATAGTATTAGATGATAGAGATAATAGTTTTCAGAAATATTCATACTCTATTGTTAATTTCGTATCAGAAGATGATTATGAAGTTATAGTTAAAAATTTAGATAACAATGAAGAAATTATATATTCAGCAAAAGAATTTAATGCAAGTAACCCTCTAATAATAGGTTATATTATTAGGTATGGTATTAAACAAGCCATTAAAAAGTACGGGAAAGATGCTGTAAGACTAGCGAGACTTGCTATAACAAAATCAAATAGTCCGGTATGGAAAAAATTTAAAAGTGCGAAAAATGGTAGAAAGACTAGCGGATCAGGAAAAAATAAGAGATACTACGAATGGGACAATAGACACAAAGAAATAGAAGTATACAATTCTAATGGAGTACATATCGGAGTTATGGATCCTTTGACAGGACAAATGACTAAACCGGCAGTAAAGGGTATAAGAATAAAAGTATAGAAAGTGAGAGTTTATGAAGAAAAATAGAGGACTTAAGAGGAAATTTAAATCGACATTATATGATTATAACGAAAAGTTAAATGAATATAGTGGATATGCAGAATTATATGTCCCTCAAATAAATTATGTTAACGAAAATATAAGCGGTTATGAATATCAAGTTATTGATTTTCTGATTGAAAATACTAAAGATTCTATTCCTGAATCTGCGGCTTTTATGTATATCATTGATGAGATAAATGCTTTGAATAGTCATTTAATTATTAGTGACGATAATAATGAATTAAATTTAAACCTTATACAAGAACAATCAGAAAAAATTCCTAATTATATCAAACAACTTGAAAGTAAATATAATTTGAAGTTCACACGTAAGGTATCTGTAACGGAAATGAATTTTACTGATTATGTTAATTTAGACGAAGAGGATAAATTTGATATACTATACTACATAAAGAAAGACAAAGAAAAAGTAATATTCGTGACAAATGTATTATGGACTTGGATTAGTAGGTGACAATAAAATAAAGAAAGTAGCTACTTGTTTTGGAATGTCTTTTTGTTGTCTTATATAGTTATAAAGCTCATTACTTATGATATGACTCAGCGTATCGGTTAAGAGTGAGGTTTTTTATAAAAATTAAATGCCAATTCTCAGGTAATGAGAATTGGTATTTATTCTATATTCTTCATTTTATCATAATCAATCAGAACTCCTCGAAGTTCTAAAGCTTCTTCTGCTGCATAAAGTAATTTCTCAAAATCATGATTATCATCACTTAAATCTAGAATTCCTGATTCTAGAATCTTTTTATAATATAATTCTCCTCTTGAGACAACATAACACTTAGTATATAAAATTGCATCTTCAGATAAGTAATCATCATTTTCTACTAAGGGATCATACACTTTTAAAACAGATAGATTTTCAATCATGTTAGCAAGAGTATTATGAAACTGAATAATTTCATCTTTTTTTAATTCAGATAGTTTTTTTATCAACAACTTACTTGAATCATAATTGGCTAAATATTCTTCGATAATTTTCCAAAAAAGGGGTAATGCCATAAAAATATATTCTGATTTATTTTTTTCCAATGTCTGTAGCAGTGCAATTTTTTCTTTATATCTAGAGTTATCATGTTTTTCTAACCATTCATAGTATAAAGATATCGTCGATAGATTCTCGTATAATATCATATCATTAATTTTTATATGGCTGACATCTAAATTTCCTATAACTTTATATAGATTAGAATTTTGTTGAAATTTATCTCCTCTACTTTGATAGTCCATTTTTCTGGTTATAACTTTATTTAAAGCAGCTTTCATTAACAAAGGATTTTCAAGAGTAGGTATTTCTTTAGAAAAATACTTACTTATCATAACTAAAGCAGAATTTTCCTCATAATCTACTTCTAGAACTATCATACAACCATAAAATGAATCTGGTAAACTCTCCAGGATAACATCTCCAATTTTTAAATCACTTATGTTCATTTTTATCTCCTGTGTCCTCTAGGTTTTGGTAATCTGTTCTTTCCTGCTGACATATTGAAAACACCCTTTCTATTCTCTGCTGGCTCTTTGAACAATATGATGCACACCATTCTTTTCAAATACTTTATGTTTTTTCATTCCTATTTTTGATGCTACTTTTTGAGATGGCAAGTTATCTATAGTTGAATATGAATATATCTTTTCAAACCCCAAAACATTAAAAGCATATTCCATACATGCTTTCGCCGCTTCTGAGGCATAACCTTTGTTACAGTATTCTTTGATAATATGAAATCCAATCTCGGGTAGAACCTCTCCATCAATATTTTGCATCGTTATACCACAGTCACCTAAAAAAGTTCCATCTTCTTTCAGAATAACCGCCCATAGACCACAATTATATGTAGCATAATTTTCGATATTCCACTTAATCCATTCTTCAACCTCATGCTCATTAAACGGATGATCATAGTATTGCATAGATATAGGATTAGAGAGGACTTTAGCTATTTTTGCTTTGTCATCTTCTCTTAGCTCACGTAGGATTAAACGTTCCGTTTCTAAAATATTCAAATAGATCACACTCCCTAAAAAGTCTGTTTTGTATTGCTAGTTCGCATCTCTATATTCTATTATCTTTTTTGACTATTAAATTAGTTGCTAAATATTGTTTTACGAATTTACCTTATTCATTAGTTTATTATGTCATCAGTTTTAATAAAAAAGTTATACATGTAATCATACTTTCAATGAAAAACTCCCTACTGACTTTTAAATACATTAATTTACAATAGGGAGTTTATTCAATTAATTATTTATTTCGAGATTTTATGACTTAATATAATTTAATATCCCAATGCTCTCCATCCTCATTCAACTCATAAAAAAATTCTGATAGCTCTGGATTGATAAATATTTCGTACATTTCCATAAAGTCATTACTTACTTTATAATGTTTTAATTCATCCTTTTTTATCCAAAATACCTCTCCTTCTGATGACGATTGCAAATCACCTGTAAAGTCAGTTGCTTTATAGAGTAACACAATATATCTCTCATCTAATTCAGTTATAAATTGTTTAATACCACATAGCTTAGGATTTCGAACAGTTAATCCTGTTTCCTCCAGAACTTCACGAACGACCGAATCATGAAAGGATTCACCCTCTTCAACATGCCCTCCAGGAAATGTTACACCTGGCCACGCTTTACCTTGTCGATCCTGAACTAATATATAATCATCAGGTCGTTCTACCATGCACATATTCGTAATAATTGTCATCTTTGCTCTACTCATCATATGCCCTCATCTCAGTCCTGTTTTATTCGATTATATCATTTCCTATAATAAATATTAGCGTATCTCTGAAGACTACGGTATTTCCTAGAAATAAACGTATCATTTGTGGAAAACTTCAGTAGATTGGTTAATAGCGAGCTGCATATATATAAACAAAAAAGACATGTCAAATCGACATGTCTTTCGCCTCTATCCGCGTGGTTAGACGCAGCAAGGTAGGTCTTCCCTTATTCCTTATATTCAATAATAATTGAAAAGTCACCTATTCGCAAGTATTTATTTCAATATAGTGATTAATTACCTTACTAATACTATCAATATATTTTATTATATAATTGTAACTATCATAGTAATCTCTGTTTAATAACAACCTTTGTAGTAGTCTTTGAAGATTACTAGAAGCTCTATTTTTTATAGATTGATTGCAATACTTATTATGAATCATCAACAATGTTGCAATATCAATAAATGGTTTAGACTGCTTAAAATGTACCTCAATGTTATGCAAACTGAAATAACTATTTAATTCCGGAGTTACATTCGTATCATCAAATAATGGGACATTAATTACAGAATTATGTGCACAACTATTTCTTATATTCCTCACTAACACCAACTGATTACTAGCCAACTTAAATCTTCTATTTTTAGAAGTTTCATAATAAAAAGTTACAAATTTTTCAAAATGATAAAAACTCATAATTTCAAAAGCAACCCAATATGGCGTATTCTGATAAAACTTTTCCCATTCTGGATAAACTTCGTTTTTATTCATTTTATATTTAAAAATATCTCTCTTAGTAATATTTGTTTTATCTATAAATTGATCAATTATATTATATCCATCTTCATTTGGTATCATACTTAAATATTTGTTTAATAATACTTTTAAAGAATGCTCTATATCTAACGTTAATTGTAGTAACGTATATCTCATTTCCATATCAATAGATGCTAATTCTGATAAATAAGCAAATTCTACATTATAGCAACCATCTAGATTTTTTCTAAAATTTTTTCTAAAGTAGAATAGTTTAAATAAATATGTTTTTTCTAATAGAACAATTTGAGCCTCTTCTTCACTAATAATATTGAAATATATTCCTTTATCCTTTAACTTCTGAATTTGTGATGGAACAGGAAGCTTATTTTTCATTTGTTATCACCTTCAATATTTTATGCTATATTCATTATAACATAGAATACGAACATATGTTCTATTTATGATAAGCCTCAGCGTATCGGTTAAGAGTGAGGTTTTTTATAAAAATTAAATGCCAATTCTCAGGTAATGAGTATTGGCATTTAGTATTTATTCTATATTCTTCATTTTATCATAATCAATCTGAACTCCTCGAAGTTCTAGAGCTTCTTCTGCTACATAAAGTAATTCCTCAAAATCATGATTATCATCACTTAAATCGAGAATTCCTGATTCTAGAACCTTTTTATAATATAATTCTCCTCTTGAGACAACATAACACTTAGTATATAAAATTGCGTCCTCAGATAAGTAATCATCGTTATCTACTGTGGGATCAGATACCTTTAAAACAGATAGATTTTCAATCACGTTAGCAAGAGTATTATGAAATTCAATAATCTCTGTTTTACTTAATTTACTCAATTTTGATACTAGCATCTGGTAAGACTCTTTATCAACCAAATTTGTTTCAATTAAACTCCAAAATAGATGTTCACTCATATATTTATATTCATAGTTTTTAGAAGTCGACAATTCAAATTTATTTCTTTCCAATATTGTATGATATTCTTTAGGTGATTCTTTAGATAACCAGTTATAAAATACGGGTAAAGTGCTTATTTCACCAAAGGGATAATTAGTTCTATCAGGTATATTATTCAAATTTCGTATATTACCGATTAATTTATATTTCTCAAGTTTTTGACTAAATTTATCTCCTTTTTTTATATAAGGTAAGTCACATGTCCCTGAACTATCTATTGCGGGGGTTATAATTCTTTTATCACTTAAATCCGGAATTTCTTCATCTATAAACTCAGATATCAATACTTTATAGATACCATCATTATAGTCTAAAATAACCATACAACCATATTTGTTTCTTGGTAATTCTTCAACCAATACATCACCAATGCTAAATTTTTTTTTCATATTTACCTCCTTTTATATCCACGTGGTTTAGGTATTTTATGTACACCGGTTTTCGGAGCTGTTGTTTCTGGGGGTATTAGTTACAGTGCTATGTATGCCTTAGGGAAAAGACATGTCGACGAATGCTATATGGTATGTCAGGAGATTATTGAAACTGAAAAAGCAGATACTTAATATCAGAAATATGTTCTTAAAAAAGAAAGAGTTTGAGTTATCACCTGATGCAGTTATTATCAATCGAAAGTTAACACTCTCTACAGATGAACAGTTAGTTCAAATGTACAACAAATATTCCGGTTCGGAAAATCATTATAAAAAGATGATTATAGTTAGACATCTATTAGAAGATAGGAATTATAAAATTTAATGAATACGACGATCAATGGATAAAGGAGTAATAGTATTATGCATGAAAAAATCAAAGGTTTTTCAAAATCAGCAGGAAATGTTGGAAAGAGAGTAGCTAAAATGACAGGTAAAGGTGCTGAAGGCGTTGTAATTGATTAATATCAATCAGTACTAGACTAATCTTAGGAAAGGGAGTTAGACATGACGTCTAGCCCCTTAAAATATTATTTTTTATTGTTTGTATTTTTAACAATGGCAAATAGTTAATTTAATAGTCGGTTATTAAACTGTTCTTTAAATTCTTTTCTTTTTGTTGAATCGTCAGAATAAAAGCATAGGCCTACTAATCTGACATCATTATTTTCAGCAAGCACTTCAATATCATCTCTTTCACTCAGTGATAACATAAATCGTTCTTTCCATTTATCGTTTAATAATAGATGTTGGCCTTTAGGTTCTACAAATACCTGATAAGTGTATTCACTATCCTTCAAGTACAACAAGAAATCAGGCATGAACCCTCTGACACCATTTATTTCCCTAAACTTAATTTTACGTTCGTTACGTATTAAATAAACTTCTTCATATTTATTATGTAAACCTTCCATCATATTATTTATTAAATCAATCAAATCACTCTCAAGACCATTTACAATAGCTTTATCATAAATATACCAATCATGTTGGGCCATATTTTTTGGTCGTTTCTGATTCTCTAAATCTGAAACATCTCTATTAACATTATTAACTTCAACAACGTAATCATCGATTAATTCTGACATCTTAATACCTTCAAAAATCGTTGTACCTTTAACTTTAAGATAATTATTTTTTATTTTTGTTTCTAGTTTACTTAAATAATCATTTAATATAGATAATTTTATTTTAGGTGAAATTTCATTAACATCCATACTTTGAGGTATAGTTACACTTATGTCTATATCTCCTAGAAAACTTTTTGATTCAATAAATGTCTGCATACTCGTAATACTAGGTACATACTTTTTTAAATTAGAATATCTAAAGAATGGATTACTTCTTAAAGCTTTTTGTAGTATTGGTTTATTAAGCTTTAATCTTACTTCTTTACGATCTTCCGCTATAGCTTTAATACCTTGAGTTAAATTTGACTCACTTACTTTGAATAAATCTCGCCTGTATTCCCTAGACGCATTATAGTTTTCCAAATTCTTATAGTCCTCAGCAGTCGTTGGTATTGTTTTGTTGACATATATTTTGCCAAATTTAAAAAGGTCAGTTTTTTTAAATTTATTTTTCACCCTACCTTCGTGTACCTCACTTATATCAGCATTTGTCTGAACTTTTGCTTCTGTTAAAGATTGGTGTAAATTTTTAATGTAAGAAGAATCATTTATTGTATGATAATGTAAAGTTTCGATTGCTTTTAAATCACTAAATTCTTCATCAAATCTTCGCTTATAAGATTTTTCTTCTTCATAAATAAATGGATAATATCTAGCTCCCCGACCAATGAGTTGCGCTTCTGCATTCGTCGCGTTTTTATTGACCTTTTTCTTTTCATCAACTTTGACAATATCGAAAAGGTTTAAGACGTCCCAACCTTCATTAAGTTTGTATACTGCAAATATAGCTCTTATAGGGTTATCAAGATCTTCTAGATTATTTAGTAATTGCGCATTTTTCTCTTTCTCTTTTTCATTATTAACATTTAATGTTGTTTGTTCATTAAAATCCCATTTCAAATCATCTAATACTTTTAATAAGTTAGTTTTTTTATAAAAACTGAACACTTTACTCCAAATACTATTTTGACCACTGTAAAATTTAAAACCATTATCAATAATTGTTTCTAATTGCTCATACGTTAACTGTTCTAAACGGTCAAGCATCAATTGATGAATTTCTTGTGAGCCTTTAATAGAAGTGGATTGAAACATGATGACTGGTTTAAGCGTTATCTGGTTTTTATCAGCTATATACTTTTTATATTCACTCATTAATAAAGCATGTAGTATTTTATCTTCATTATCTTCACTCGCATATAAAAGCGTAACATTTTTTGAATAACCTTGTTGCATAAATTCCTTTAAATCATAGCGATAAAGAATTCTATGTTTATATTTTTCATAAATATCATCTTCCAACTGTACTGTAGCTGTAAATTCTAACAATTTATTCATTTTGTTTTGCTTCATAAGCCTATCAACGGTTACTTCCCAGTTAGTTTCTTCAATTTGCTGAGTAGTTTTTTTGCCTTTTTTCTTTGTGCTAACATTAAGATGATGGGCCTCATCAGCTAATAATACGATAGGGTAATGAGCTAAATCTTCATAGGTGATTTCATTTTCTCTTGGGTAATTTAATTTATCATGCAATGCATTAATCGTTGTTAATTTAAGATAAATCGTATTTTCATCAGGTAAGATGGGATAATTATCTACTACTTGAATATTTATCAATTTTCCATCAATGACAATACCTTCTGGGTTAAACAAATACTTACTAGATGACGTGTTAGTTAAATTATCATACGTTTTATTAACAATTGCAGTACTATTCACAAAAAACAAGAAATTTTGATAACCTTTTTCTTTAAAGAAATAAAGTATGGATGCAGCTAAAACAAGTGTTTTACCAGAACCAGTCGCCATATTAAACATCAATTCTTTGTTGTATAAATTACTTTTACCATTCTCCTCAAGAAACATTAATCTTTGCACAGCTTCTTCTTGGTACGGTCTTAAGCGATGGTTCAAGTTGTCAATAATATAGTTAGGGATATCTGGATATTGTTTAAATAATTGGTTTTCAATACGATCATGTAGCATTTCATTCATTTTTACTCACCTCCATAGAAACTATGGTTAAATGCTATTTCATCTTCTGTGAAATTATATGATGAATCTTCAATATCAGCGTAATTAACATATAATTGATTACTATCTAATACTCTAATTAGCACTTCTTTTTGGTCTTCAAGTTTTAATTCATGAAATTCTTTTTTAGTACTTGTAAACTTATCAAAATCCACTTCATAATTTAGCACACCATTGCTTAGTAAATCATCAATTTGTTGGTTAAGTTCTTCTTTAGTATCGCAGCGTATTATATTTTCAATAATTTCTTGATTTTCTTTTGCCAATTCAGCATATATAAAAGAGCCTCCACCTTGCCATTTTATATCGTTTGAAATACCATTATTCTTTTTATTGATTAAAGTGTTTTGCAATCTATTAATTGTAATATTATTAATATAATCCATTTGTTCAATCAATATGAATCTTCTATTCAATTTTAAAGCAACTGCACCAGTAGTTCCTGATCCAGCAAAAAAGTCTAATACTATATCATTTTCATTGGAAGTCATTTCTATAATTCTTCTGACTAGTTTCTCTGGTTTTTTTCCTTTTTTAAAGACTACCCCACCTTCATTATGTAAATCGTTTGGTAAAACATCTGTCCATATATCTGTTGCCGGAGATCCAAATGTTTTTAAACCATCTATCTCAACGAGCCTGTCTTCTAAAAATAATATTGCACTACCATTTTTAATATAATAATCTTTATAATCTTCTCTTTCTATTTTAAAGTACTTTTGAGGATTTTTTTTTGATAATTTTTTTATTTCCTTAGCTTTTTTGCTGATTTGATTATCATCTAATGAAACAAACTGAAAAACTTTAGAGACATTATTTAAGACAAATTCTTCTAATTGAATTTCATAATCATTGCCTAAAACTTTTTTTAGCTCTCTTTTAGGTATATTTTTATCTTTAGCGAAGGCTTCTAGTAATGTAGTATACTGCCACTGAGAGTAATGATCGTCTCGATTTATTAAAAAACTATTATAACGTTTATCTCTTTCCTTAGTTGAATAAACCCTGTTTGGTTTCCATAATTCGCTATTTCTACTATAAATTATTATGTATTCAGATACATTCACTAAACCTTTATTAATTACTTTTGCTCCTGAAGCACTAGATCTTTTTATAGTAACAATATTTTGAAGGTTATTTTTACCAAATATTTCATTACATAGTAACATGAGTGGCGCTAGCTCGTGATGGTCGATGACTACACTTATACTTCCATCATCACTTAGTAAGTCTTTAGCAACTTCTAATCTATTTTTCATAAAAGTTAACCAAGTACTTTCATTGAATCTATCATTATATTTAAAACTGTCATTATTAGTATTGTATGGTGGATCAATAAAAATACTTTTTATTTTTTTGTTAAAGCGCTTCTTTAAACTATGTAGAGCTATTAAATTATTACCTTTTAGTATTAAATTTTCTTTTTCTTCGATAGTATTAATATAATGTGAGTTTTCTCTATTATATTTAATACTATTTTGAAGAACTTTAGGAGAAAATAAGGTATCTATTTCATTTTTTGCAATTACTTGATTATAAAATTTTTCATTATTTTTTAAAACACTATCTTCTTTAGTCATACCGCCTTCAAGTACACAATCTTTAAATGGAAAATCTAAAATCACATCAGAATTATAATTTAAAAACTTGCCATTACTTGTTAAGCCAATTTTATTTGTATACTTAGTATAGCTATCTTGCCAGTAATTTTTATAGCGTAACATTGAAATAAATGCTTCTTTGTCAAAAATCTTATACCCATCTACGTCTTGGACATAAGTTTTGGTAATGGTTATATTAGATAAAAGCTTTGAAAGCAAGTTAATATCATTGTTTCTTAAATCTTCTATTATTACTTGTTTTGCTAATTTATTATTTATCCAGTACTTTTCAATTCCATTTAGAACTTTACTGATTTCATCTAATATGTTGGTATTCATAAAATCTCTCCATATATTGAATTTTCATATCAGTTCTAATGATAATAGACTTTAGTAAAAAAATACATAGAGAATCGATTATTATAGCTTTTACGATGAAATTATAATAGATCTGATAAAAAACATATAATTTATGATAAGCTTCACAAAAAGACAATTCTCATAAACCTTATACGTTTTGATACGTTCAAATTGTCTTATAAAGATGTTGAAAAAACCGCATCATTTGTGATAACTTTCAGCGTATCGGTTAAGAGTGAGGTTAATTTATAAAAATAAATACCCTTCGGATTCACATCAATTGACCACCTTTCAAGTGCTTTTCATTTATTACTATAATTTTTAATATCAAATTTTATAACCAGTAAAGCATTCCGAATAAAATATAATTAACAAGTTTTTTACGAATTACTTATTATCTCATCAATGTTTTAGAGAATACCTTTAATAACATTTATCTAGTATTTAAGTTAAATGCATATGAATCATCGCTTCCAATACTGATATAAAATGCTCGTTCATTCTTAATCTCAATCACAAATCTTTTTCTATACTTTTCAAAATGAACTGTGTCTAAATCTAAATTTTCATCTAAAAAATACACACCCTGAACATTATAATTACCATCATGACTAGTACAGTTCATTATTTCCCTTATGATATTATCATCTAATTTATAATCAAAAAATATATGATTACACTTTTCTCGATAATCTATATGGTTTTTTGTCAAATAATCCATCGTTTTTTAAACTTAATTTTACATGTAGTTTTTGTCACATTAAATACTCATTTTATGCACGGATTCTCGAAAATTATAATCTAGTCTAATACATAAAGGAATGACAAGTTCTTTATTAAAAAGAGAAAGAAGGGATTGTAAAGTATGAGAAAAAAGAAACTATTGATAAGCTTGTTTTCTCTAATGATGGTCATTGTTTTATCAGCTTGTACAAGCAATGACGAAGGAGCATCTGTAGAAGATACTAACCATGGAAAGCATTCAAATAAAGAGATGAATATGAATGAGGACAATGAAGGTTCTATGGAAGAAAATATGAATGGCTCCTCCAGTGAAGGAGAAATGAATAATGGTTCCATGGGTAATGGTCATATGGATCATGATGATGTGGTAAGTCTAATTGATTCGACAGGAGAGAATGAACTGAGTATCCCCCCTGTACTCAAAAGCGACAGCAACAAAGGTATTGAATATACAATACGCGCGCAAAAAGGAGAAACAGAAATATTTGATGGCGTTCAAACAAAAACATATGGTTATAATGGCTCGTTTTTAGGTCCCATGCTTCAATTTGAAAAAGGAGATACTGTGAAGATAAACTTAATCAATGAACTCGATGAAAACACCACTTTTCACTGGCATGGATTGGAAGTGCCGGGGAATGACGATGGCGGTCCACATAATGTATTAGAGCCAGGCAAAGAGAGTACTATTGAATTTGAAGTGACACAGGAAGCTGCCACATTATGGTTTCATCCCCACCCGGAAGGAAAAACTTCTGAACAAGTGTACAACGGACTTGCTGGGTTAATTTATATCGAGGACCAAAATTCAAAAAAACTCGAATTGCCAAGCGAATATGGAGAAAATGATATTCCTCTCATTTTCCAGGACAGAGTCTTTGATGACGAAAAACAGTTGAATTATAAAGCAACAGCAAATGAAGATGGCACAGTCGGGGATACATCATTAATTAACGGCACATTGAATCCAAAATTAACTGTAGATAAAGAAAAAGTAAGGCTTCGACTTTTAAATGGCTCAAATGCAAGAAATTACACCTTTAAACTAAATACAGGAGATGCTTTTGTACAAGTCGCAACGGACGGCGGGTTTTTAAATGAACCGGTCTCAATGGAAGAAATCACACTCACGCCTTCAGAACGGGCCGAAATAATTATTGACTTCTCACAAGTTAAAACTAATGAAGAGATTGCTCTAGTAAACGAAGAAGGTACCACGCTCTTACCTTTTGAAATCACAGATCAAACAGATAAGAACATGGATATATCTGATGAAATGAATGACTTTTCAGTTACGGAAGAAGAAAAGAACCTGCCAGTAACAAAAGAAATTGAACTTTTTGGCATGATGGATCATGTAACGATAAATGGTAAAAAATTTGACCCTGAAAGAATTGATTTTACGCAGGAACAAGGTGTCACCGAAGTATGGGAAATCTATAATAAACCAGACATGATGGGCGGCATGATTCATCCGTTCCACATCCATGGCGCTCAGTTTAAGATCCTTTCCAGGAATGGAGAAACACCACCTGAGAACGAAAGAGGCTGGAAAGATAGTTTTTCCGTTGCCCCGGATGAGACTGTAAAAATTGCCATTCAGTTTAAAAATAAAGGCATATATATGTTCCACTGTCACATACTTGAACATGAGGACAATGGGATGATGGGACAGGTTAAAGTAGAGTAAGCTCCAAAGCTTCAATCTAATAACAAAAAAGGAACTATTTCTTGATTTTTTCTAGACGAATTACAATATTGAGTAAGTTGGAGAAGGACAATCATCATTAAAATTATGTGCAGTTTCTATGGAGTTTTACCATATCGGTTTATATGCGAAATGGATGGGTATTCAATTAATGTAAGTGCATTCAATTCTATAGGAGGGATTTATAATGGTTCATGAACAACATCAACAACTGATTCAGACGTTACATGAATGTATGGAAGCCTGTAACCACTGTTACGATGCCTGTCTGAGGGAAGAAGACGTAAAAATGATGGCGGAGTGTATCCGATTGGATCGTGAATGTGCAGATATCTGTGCATTTTTAGAACAGGCTCTGACAAGAAATTCACCATTTTCTTCTGATCTGGCGGCAGTATGTGCCAAGGTCTGCGAAGCATGCGGCAACGAGTGTCAAAAACATGACCACAATCACTGCCAGAAATGTGCAGATGCGTGCTTCAAATGTGCAGAGGCTTGTAAAGAAATCGCCTAAGCACAATACTTAGAAAGAAGTGGTATGTCGGAACTTATTCTGGACATACCACTTCTTTTATTGGGTATTCGGATTTTATGGTGGAAAAGGGCTTATAAATCACCCTTCTCCAAATTCTTAATAAGTGTGGAAAAATCGACGCCAAAGTTGTCTGTAATGTTATGATCATTCACTTCATACCAATTGAAATTATCGTGTAACATAGCTTTATTGAAAGCACTTGAATTAAATCGTGGCTTACGCTTTTTATGGAGCTTCTCATTGAAAAGGATTTTGGCTCGTAAGGCATCAAACGAGTAACCTCTACCCATTCGCTCTACCTGCCTAATAATGCTGTTAATTGACTCCGTATAAGCGTTAGTGAGCCTTTTATCAAAGTAGTTGAATATTTCGACATGCCAGTTGTCTACGGCTCTCACGAGGTTTTTATATGCATCTTTAGAGTTACTGGACATACAACGGTGTCTCCATTGACTATAACGAAGACGACCTTCATCTGAATCAGGAGTATCCCATATCCAGTAAAACTCTTCTTTGAGTTCATAGGCTTCTTTTAAGGCAGGGAGATTACCTAACCAAGTCTCTAAGAGGAATGATTCACGTTCATTTAGATCGTGTTTACGCTTTAGAAGGATAAACCTTTCACGCATAAGGGTACGTCTTTCTTTTTGGCTCATATGAGCTTTCAAAGACTTTCTGACGTTATCTAAGGCTTGATTAGCCATTCTAACTACATGAAACTTATCTACGACCACTTTAGCGTGTGGAAGGATAGTGTTCACTGCGTCTTTGTAGGGCTTCCACATATCCATTGTGACGTACTCAATATAAGTCCTGTCACTGATTTCTGAAAGACGTTGGATGACTGTTTCCTTGTTACGGTTAGGCTTGATGTCATAAATAGTCCTGCGTTCAATATTAGTCAATACAAGCCGAGGTCTTCGGATAATATGTATCTCGTCTATCCCAAGCCACTTAGGAGTTTCAAACTGGTATTCACGTTCTTTGAGTGCCACATAGTCCTTAAAAACATTCCTAATAGTTTTCTCGTCAACGCCAACGCTTTCTGCGACTTCTACAAAGGTCTTAGACATGGATTGCTAATGAATAGACTTTAAAAGCCTTTTGGTCATACTACGCTTTTCATCTACAGATACTAGGCGTTCCCAGAAGGTAGATCCGCATTCACGACACTTGTATCGTCTACGGTTCAATTGTAAGCCCACTCGCTTTAAACGAATGGGCAAATCCATAATTAGTTGATTTCTTGAACTGTGTTTGTACAATTTGTCAAAACCACATTCAGGACAACGTTCAGGTGATCCGACTGCTTCAACTTTAAACATCATATCGATTTCATTTTCTTGTGGTGATTCTATTGTTTTAATGTCTGGTAGGGATAATAAATCTGACATATTGTTCATCCTTTATTACTCTGCGGTGTTAAGGTATCAAATATAGATTTGATGTCGAAATCATCAGTGTTAAATTATTTTTGTGACCACAAATGCACTTAGAAAATCCCTTAAAGCATTTATATAATGGGTGATCGCAAAATAGTGTATGAAATCCTTTTGTAGACTTTGCTAAACTACTGCACACTTTAGTACAGTATTAGCTGGTTCACTTGAATAGGGAATTGTAAAAAAAGTTCCCTTAGACTGCACAACAAGATAATTTCGAAACATTTTTATCGAACGTAAGTGCAGCTAATTTTAGCCCTTCAGCCATTGTTAAATATGGTGCTAGGGTTTCTGTTAAATCTTCTATCGTTAAGTTAAATTTAACAGCTAATGATGCTGCATAGATGACATCTCCTGCATTCTCAGATACAATATGAACCCCTAATACTTTTAGTGTTTCTGCATCTGCTACTAGTTTAAATACACCGGTTGTTTCACGGTTTACAATTGCTCTTGGAACAGCATCTAAAGGTAATACAGATGTCTTCACATCATACCCTTTCTCTTTTGCTTGTTCTTCTGTTAAACCAACCGTTGCAACCGTTGGATTCGTAAACGTAACAGCAGGAACTACCGATAAATCTATTTTTTTGTTTAATCCACCGATAGCATTATCAGTAATAATTCCACCTTCATAGGCTGCTACATATACAAATTGCGGTCCTAACGTCACATCTCCTGCTGCATAAATCTTTTCATTACTTGTTTGACCAAAATCATTGATCAGGATTTCATTATTTTTTCCGGTTTCAACACCTGCCGCACTTAAATTTAAAGAATCCGTATTTGGTTTTCTTCCAGTGGCAACAAGTAACTGATCTGATTCAATAACTTCTTTACTGCCATTTACTGTTACGTAAACCTTTTTTATCTCTTCACTTTGTACAACACGCTCAAAAGTTGCCCCTTTGACAAGGCTTATCCCCTGTTCAATTAACGCTTTTTCAACTGACTCTGAAATCTCAGGATCATACTCCTTTAAAAGTCGCTCACTTCTTTGCATAAGCGTTATTTCTGAACCTAAATGATGAAATAGTTGTCCAAGCTCCATTCCAATGTATCCTGAACCAATTACAGTTAATCGTTTTGGTATTTTCTTTAACTCAAGAAGTGTTGTACTAGTTAAATAGTCCATTTCTTCAAGTCCTGAAATTTGGGGCAATGAAGAAGATGCACCTGTTGCAATTAAAAAGCGTTTTGCAGATAACTTTGCCCCATTGACCTCAACCGTACTAGCATCAACGAATTTTGCTTCACCTTTAATTAAATCAAAATTATATTCATCAATTAAATCCACATATTTTTGATTCCGAAGTTCGCTCACCAATTTATCCTTTTGCGTGATTAAACTAGCTAAATCCACTTCTCCAGCGGATGTTTGTAAACCTATAAACGGGTTGTCTTTTGATAAATGATTGATTTCCCCTGCCCTAAGAAGAGTTTTTGACGGAACACAGCCAATATTCACACAGGTTCCCCCAACCGTTCCACGCTCAATCATTCCAACTTTTGCACCGTATTCTATAGCTTTAATTGCCGATGAAAAGGCAGCAGCACCAGAACCAATAATAAGAAGGTCATAATTGTCTTCATTACTTAACGCCACGTTTTCTAGTGATGATACTTCTTCAATTTCTCTGGCTTTGTAATTTGCTTCATCAATCGCCTTTATTGCACTTTCAACCTCAATTTCATTGGGTAGTTCAAATACTACTTCACCACGACGAAAACTAGACTCAATATTTTTAGCACCTATCTTTTCAAGTGCTGATTCAACGTGTTTTTCACAACCCGCACAGGTCATTCCTTGAATGTTTACCTTAAATTTATTCATAATAAAGCCCCTTTCGTTAATCTCTCATGTTAATGTTTCTATTATTGGACACGAATGTAATTGCTTTTCATCTGGACATCGTTGTTTTAAGTCGTCTAACATAGTTTCAATTCGTTTTAAATCCTCTATTTGTTTTTGAACTTCCATTTGTTTTTTAGAAACAAATTCGAACATATCTTGACAACGAACTTCATCTTTATCTACAACACCAAGTAATTTATAAATCTCGTTTAAAGAAAATCCAAGTTCCTGTATTCGTTTAATAAACCCAACACGCTTAACGTCATCATATGAATATATCCGATAACCAGCTTCCGTTCGGTGAGGTTCTTGTAGTAAATTTTTTCGCTCGTAATATCTAATCGTTTCTTTATTAACGCCACATTTTTCTGCAAACTCACTAATGCGGTAAATCATCTTATTTCACCCCATGAATATTATAAACCGTGTACCATAGTACACGGTCAAGTAAATTGGACTATTTTATTTTTTTCCCAACGTATCACTCGTATGTGATTGATACTTTTATAATACTATTGATTGTCCTAACATCCCACTAGAAAATTTGATTTAAACACCAGTTGTTTTTAAACTATTAAAAAAGTAATTCCACTATATATTCCGAAGACCCCTTTTATTTCCGGTTAAGATTGTACCCAGCATTTTAACGAAAATATACATTAAGGTGTATTTGCATTATTAATTAAGAGTGCCCTTGATTTTGACAATACTTATAAGAGACGCCTTAGTTTAGACAAGGTTATAAAAACAGTTGAGTTCGCTTAGAACCATCGTTGCAAGGAGGAGTAAACCGAATTCCCTTCAAAACAGTCATTAATGTATCTGTTAATTCATATAATAAAAAGAGCTTATCCATACAGATTATCCATTTGAGGTAGATAATCCAGTAAAGATAAGCTGTCTTTTTTATATTCACTCATTAGCATCACCTCAGAAATAATAGTCTCTAAAACATATGCCTATGGTTTGTGCAGTTAGTATGCAGTTTTTAAAATATTTCAAATTAATTTTAGCAATGTGCTCAAAATCTACATTTTTAAGCAGTCGATAATATGAGAAAGCTACTTTCTAATCCACTTGTAGCCCACGCCCCACACCGTGTGAAAGTAATCATCGATAGGAAAGCCGACTTCCCGAATTTTTTTCCGCATATTTCTAACATGGGAATCCACAGTACGTCCTTCCGTTTCAGAATGCATGCCCCACACTAAATCAATCAATTGATCTCTAGAAAATATCCTTCCTGGATTTTTCATGAGTAATCCAATGATTGCAAATTCTTTTGGTGTTAATTTTACAAGCTGTTTTTTATAGGATAGTTCAAATTTATCTTCGTCCCATAACAGTCTTTCGACTTCAATCCGGTTGACAGGTCTTGTTCTTCTTAGTAATGCATCCATTCTTGCAACCAATTCTTCTTCATTAAAAGGTTTTGTTATATAGTCATCTGCACCCAGCTTGAGTCCTTTTACAATATCTTCTTTCTGCTCACGTGCAGTCACCATGATAATAGGTACATCTGAGTATTGCCGTATTTCTCTGCATACTTCCCATCCATTCATTTCAGGCATCATGATATCCAGTAGAATAAGATCAAACTTCTCTTCTTTAACAAACTTAAGCCCTGCTTTTGCACCTACTGCTTTTCGACAAAAATAAGGGTAAGGTTTCAAGTATAATGTCAACAGTTCGAGCATTCTCTCTTCATCATCGATTAACAGCACTTTATTCATTTACATTCTCCTTCTTTAAAGATATGACGAAAACAGTCCCCTTGCCAAGTGTACTTTCTACTCCAATCTCGCCACCATGCAACTCCACAATTTCTTTAGCGATTGTCAGCCCGAGACCAGACCCTCCGCTTATCCGAGATCTAGACTTTTCAGAACGATACAGTCGATCGAATATAAAGGGTATATCTTTTTCTGGGATTCCTTCTCCTGTATCTGAAATAGTTGTTAAAATTTCATTTTTATTTTGAATAACTTCCATTGTGATATGACCTTTCTCGGGAGTATACTTTATTGCATTATCTAATATATTCAATATAACTTGTTGAATTCTTTCGGGATCTACCATAACAACCAAGTTGTCCGGACAATGAAAGAAAAGCTCTATCTTTTTTTCATTGAGCGCTGGACGGATTCGTGCTAAAACCGTCTCAATCAAAGCGCTAAATACTACCCTCTCTTTTGTGATGGCAAATTCATTATGATCGATTTTAGCTAATTCAAACAGATTTTTTATCAGGTCTGCTAAATGCTCTGTTTCTTCCTGAATGATTTTAATGTATCTATTCCTGTCCGTCGTGGATATTTCTTTTCTGCCAATAATATCCGTATACCCTTTCATATAGGTTAAAGGTGTTCGTAGCTCATGCGATATACTCCCTAAAAATTCATTTCTCTCGTTTTTTAAACGTTCCAAATCTTGCGACAGCAAAGTAATCGAAGTCGCCAAATCTCCAAGCTCATCTTTTCGATGTGTATACAATTCCACGTTATGATTGCCTCTACTTAATTGTTCTGTCGCTTTTTTCATCCTCAATACCGGTTGGGTAATAACTCTGGAAAGAATAAACACCGTTATAACAGTCAGAAGTATAGTCAATAGACCCACAAGCCAAAACTTATGGCTGAGATGATCAATAATTCGTTCGATGCTATCACTTTCAGCAAACATAAAAACATGCCCGCTATGAGTTTCGTTAAAAGTAAGTGGGCTGTCTGTAGAGACATATTTTTCTTCTGACCAATTTGATTTCAGAATGGCTCCTTCTTGTGGTATTTCATCATAATCAGTATGTTCAATGACAGTTTTCATTTCTGGTTCAACTGGATCAGAACTGATGATTACTTTTCCATTCTCATCTGTTATCACCGCAATAAAATCTGATTCTGACTCCATAATAGCAACATGCTCCAGTGTCGTGGTTGTATAGTTTTCTTCTAATACGTCTCTGTGTGTATTCCCCCGAGCCAATAAATCCCCCATCACTTCCTCCACACGATCAGCGACCAGATTTGTATATAGGATATAGAATAATATGATTTCAATAATAAGAATCACCAGAAAAAACAAAAGTCCGATTTTTAAAGCTAATTTATTGAACATAAAAGCCTCCTCAGTTTTCTGCAACAGTATAAATCGTAATATATCATCTTATCATTTTGTTTATTAGTCATATTATATAGAAAAGTAGTATTTTTATTATGAATAATTCAGCTTATTTTACTTTTCCCACAACTAAAATTTTCTTCCACTATTCTTATGAGCCGTCATTAGACACATAACTATTTCTGTTTATAGTCTAGATTGCTAACTCATCTTCGTTCTGTGGATTGATTGCAACATACAAAATACCATCATCTTTCATTTCCACTATCTTTCGATAAAATAACCTAGCAGAGGTAGCAGCTGCAACGAAGTTTTAGTCTGAAAAATGTATGACTAAGTATAACACCTGACCGTCAATATTTTTTAAATTTAAAGGGTGACTCGAAGTTACATGAGTGATTTTACCACATCCCGCTAAAAATATAGATGATAATATTATATTATTAATTATTAATTTTCTTGGTATCATGATTATATTCGCTACTCTCTTTATAGATTTTATTATTTAAATATCGATTTTTCATGCAGATTTGAAGGAAGCGCTGAGATATCATCCACGGTTAATAAACCTTTAAATTGAAATCCAATATGTCGAGTCGGTAATATTATTCTTGATTAAATACATTTATTTTTCATTGAATCTGCACGTAAACTGCAAAATTTATTGGTAAAGTTCTCAGTATAACTAATAAAATGGAGGGTATATACATGGTAAAAAACAAAATATTATTAGGACTTCTTTCCATATTTGCTGTATTTTTAATGGCTGCCTGTGGTAATGGGGAAACTCAGCCTAATGAAGAAAGCCAAAGCACTGAAACAGAGTCTAGATCTGAAGAGGAAATGGACATGGAATCACATTCTGAAGGTCATATGGAACATTCAGCCGATGAGATGTCCAGTTCGGGTGAAGTGCCTGAAGATTTGAAAGAAGCAGAAAATCCAACTTATGAAGTCGGAAGTCGGACAATTATTGAAGCAGAGCACATGCAAGGTATGGATGGTGCTGAAGCAACAATTTCCGGTGCTTTTGACACGACTGTCTATACTGTCTCATACACACCTACGAATGGTGGAGACCCTGTGGAAGATCATAAATGGGTCATCCATGAAGAATTGGAAGGTCCAGGAGAAGCACCACTGGAGCCCGGCACTGAAGTGACCTTGGATGCGGATCACATGAAAGGCATGGATGGTGCAACAGCCACGATTGACTCAGCTGAAGAAACGACTGTCTATATGGTAGATTTTGTTACAACAGATACTGAAGAAGAAGTGCAGAATCATAAGTGGGTTACAGAAAGTGAACTGGCACCTGTGGAATAAATTATTGAATAGTAATATAGGATAAAAGCATGGATTCCTGATTACAAAGAAAAAATCCGGCAAATCTGAAGTGCACCCCTAAAGTTGAACCTTAAAATTCAACTTTAGGGGTGTTTATTTTGAATAAAAAGCATGAACTTGATTTTAAATTAAGAATTATTAAAGAATATAAAGATGGAAATATTGGCTATGATTCATTGGGTAGAAAATATGATATTCAACCTTCAATACTAAGAACATGGATTTATCAATTTGATACCTTCGGT